>CADBQT010000055.1 GCA_902796875.1 uncultured Eubacteriales bacterium | reverse complement strand
TCGTCCTGCCGGGTGGCGTAGTAGAACGGGCGGTAGGCAAAGGCCAGTTTGAATCCGCTGTCCTTGACTGCCTTCTGCATGGCGTCGCTGTAGGTCCCCCAGGGGTAAGCCAGATAATTGAACCCGAACTTCTCGTTCTTCTTGCAGTCCTCCATGATCTGGTCGTAGGTGAAGACGTTGGCCGGTTTCTCTCCGTCCACACGGCTGTGCATATCGTAGGTGTGGCTCTCGAAGGAGAATCTGGGGTATTCCTCCCGGACCTTCTGGATCACGTCCCATCCCACGTAGTAGCTCTTCTCTTCATCCCGGCCCTCGAAGGGAGTCGTCGTGTCTCCGATGTTCTTGCCGATCAAAAAGACCGTGGCCGCCATGTCGTATTTCCTGATCAGGGGATATCCCAGATAGTAGGTGTTGTCGTAACCGTCGTCGAAGGTGATCATGACGGTCTTCTTGGGGAATTCCTTCTCCCCTTTGTACCACTGGTAGAACTCGTCCGGGGTCAGGGTCTTGAACCCGTTGTCGTGAAGATACTTCAGATGCTCTTCCAGTACATCCTCTCCGATGAGCAGGCCGCTCTGGGCGGTCTCCCCCTTCTTCATGACCTGGTGATAGGTCAGGATGGGGATCTTCTGGGCGTACTTGGCCTCGTCGTAATAGGCCGTGACCTCGTCGGAAGGCTCCCCTTCGAAGTTCCGGTTGCTCAGCCGGCTGTAATTGTAGGCGGCGACGCAGTAGGTATGTTCCTGACCAGGCTCTGCGCCCTTCACGGTGTATTCGCAGGACTCTTTGCCTTTGACCTTGTCCACCTTGACGTAGGTCCCGTCTTCATCTTCGTAGATCACGTATCCGTTCGCCCGGCGCCCCTCATCCCAGGTCAGGGCGATGCCGGAGTAGGTGGCTTCGGCGGTGACGTTTCTCACCTTTCCCGGTTTGAGCACGCCTTTTGCCAGGGCTCCGGACCAGAGTACTCCAAAGGCAATGGCGACAGCAATAACCAGCGCCAGCAGGATCAATACCCTGCGGCGGAGATGCTGTTTTCTGTACCTTTCTGCTCTGCGATCCATCTTATTGTCCCTTCTCAATTTTACGCAAAAGGCGGAACATTTGCGTTCCGCCTAACAATCTGTATGATCCTACTTTCTCAGTCCCAGACGGGCGATCAGGCTTCTGTATCTCTCCAGATCGTTCTCCTTCAGATAGTTGAGGATGTTTCTTCTCTGACCGACCATCTTCAGCAGTCCTCTGCGGGAATGGTGGTCCTTCTGATGGACTTTCAGATGCTCGTTCAGATCGTTGATCCGATAGGTCAGGATCGCTACCTGAACTTCGGGAGATCCGGTGTCGCCTTCCTTCGTCTGAAACTCCTTGATGATCTCAGCTTTCTTTTCCGTGGTGATCATAATAATTTCTCCTTTTGTCACATATGCCTGGAGCCGGGATCCACGTCGGAGTGTCGTGTATCTCAGCCGCAGGTAAACTCACATCGCATATACTACCATACCCACAAGGCCAATGCAAGCAAAAGCTTGAATTCATGGGGATCCCCCCTTTCGTTGTCAATCGGCGGGGACTGTAGTATACTTTGGGCAGATTATCTACCGGAAGGAAAAGCACGATATGAACACCACACCCAGCACCACCCCAACGCCGGAAACCGGTGAAAATACCCCTCTCATGGGGCGGAAGGAACGAAGAGCCATCAAGAAGAGCGCCCTGAAGACCATGAAACGTCACTACGGGCTATTGATCCTCCTCGCCCTGATCGCCATCATGCTGGGAAGCGAGTTCTCCGGAGGAGCGCTCTTCCTTCATGCCACCCATACGGAGCTGCCGGGTCATGCCGGTCAGCCTGAGAGCTTCGACACCGCCCGGTATTCGGATCCCGGTTCGGAAGTGTTTCGGGATATCGCCATGGGAAACGTGATCGAGGGGATCGAGCTTTCCGACGAGCTGCAGGCCCTCTATGAGAATTCCGGCGGCGGAGCCCTTGGCCACACAGAGGGCTTTCTGGCTTCCACCATCGGCACGGTGACCTCCGGCCACCTGTACGTCAAAGTCCTGCAGGCCATCTTCACCATCACCAGGTCTCCCACCCTGTCGGTGGTCCTTTTCGTTATTCTGGCCGCCCTTCTCTACTCGTTTGTCTTTGTCCTGGTGCGGGAGCCATATACGGTCATCGTCCGGCGGATGTATCAGGAATGCCGGCTCTACGAGAAGGTCCCGTTTCACCATATACTCCATGTGAAGCACGCCCGGCGCTGGGTCCGGGTATCCCTGACGGTGATCTGGGCGGATTTCCTTTACGCCCTCTGGTTCTTCACCATTGCCGGCGCCTTCATCAAGCGGTATTCCTACTATCTTGTCCCCTATATCGCTGCGGAAAATCCGGACATCGACCCACGGGAGGCGGTGGCCCTTTCCCGGCGGATGATGGACGGACACAAGATGGAATGCTTCAAACTTGAGCTGACCTTTCTGGGATGGCTGGCTCTTGGCTTCGCCTCCTTCGGCGTGATCAACATCTTCTTCTACGCCCCCTACAAGCTGTCCGCCATGGCGGAATACTACGCCCGGGTCCGTCAGCAGGCCATCGAAGCCGGCATTCCCGGGACGGAAGCTTTGGATGACACCTTCCTTTTCGAGAAGGCTGAGCCCAGGCTTCTCCGGGAGACCTATCGGGATTCTGCGAAGGAGATGGAAGAGCTGGACAAATACGAGATCGAGCTTACGGGAGTCAAGAGATTCTTTGCCGAAAACATGGCTCTTTGGATGGGCACCATGGAAGCCAAGGAGAGATATCAGGAAGTGGAAAACCGGAAATACCGGGTCCGGGGAGATATGGAGCAGGCCGGCGGCCTGGCCTATCCGGACCGGCTGAATCCCCGCCTGCGGGAGGTTCCTCTGGTGGAAAGGATCCAGACCAACTTCATTCGCTGTTACACCCTGTGGAACCTGGGGCTCATGTTCTTCCTCTTTGCCATGATCGGGTGGCTCTGGGAAGTGATCCTCTTCATCATCCAGACCGGAGAACTGGTCAATCGGGGCAGCCTTCACGGACCATGGATCCCCATATACGGCGCCGGCGGAGCGCTGATCCTCATCGTTTTATGCCGCCTGCGCACCAAACCCCTGGCCGAATTCTTCGGCATCGCCACGCTCTGCGGCTTCGTAGAGTATCTGACATCGTACATAATGGAAGCCACCACCGGGATGCGGTGGTGGGACTACTCCAATTATTTTCTTAATCTCGACGGAAGGATCTGCGCCGAAGGCCTCTTTGCCTTTGCGGTCCTGGGAAGCGCCCTGGTCTACTTCCTGGGCCCCGTTTTGGACACCCTCCTCATGCGGGTCAACAACAGGCTGGTGAGGACAATGACCATCTGTCTTGCCGCCGCCTTCATCGGCGACGTGATCTACACCCACTTCCACCCTCATACGGGCAAAGGCATCACAGACATGGGCGAGGCGCCGGATCCGGAGATCTTCGCCTCTCTGCCCGATCCTCTCTACCGGAAATAATCAACCGCGGAAGCGAACATCTCCATGTCGTACCTGCCGGGAACATTTTTGTACAGGTTGTCCCCGACACGTTCCGCGTGACCCATTTTGCCGAATACCCGGCCGTCCGGTGAGGTCATGCCTTCGATGGCGTACATGGATCCGTTGGGATTGAACCGTATGTCGTCGGAGGACTTTCCCTCCATATCCACATACTGGGTCGCGATCTGTCCGTTTTCCGCCAGGTCCGCCAGGACTTCAGGGGGTGCGATGAGCCGTCCCTCTCCGTGGGAGATGGGAACGGTGTAGACGCCGCCCAGCTCTGCCCGGGAAAGCCAGGGAGACTTGACAGAAGCCACCCGGATCCGGACCAGTTTGGACTGATGCCGGCCGATCTCGTTCAAGGCCAGGGTCGGACAGTTCTCATTCATCTCCGTGATCTTGCCAAAGGGCACCAGCCCCAGTTTGATCAGCGCCTGGAAGCCATTGCAGATGCCGGCGGCCAGACCTTTACGTGCGTCCAACAGCTCCGTCGCCGCCTCCGCCACCTGGGGGTTGCGGAAGAATGCGGTGATGAATTTGCCGGATCCGTCGGGCTCGTCTCCTCCGGAGAATCCGCCGGGAATGAAGAACATCTGGGATTCCTTCAGGGCCGCGGCAAAGTCCTCCACGGACTGGGCGATGTCCTGGGCCGTCCGGTTGCGGATGACCTGGATCTTGGGCTCGGCACCGGCAGCCGCAAAGGCTCTGGCCGAGTCGTATTCACAGTTGGTCCCCGGGAATGCCGGGATCAGCACCTTGGGACGGGCCGTGCGGACCACGGGACCCACAGGGGTCTTTTCCTTTTCCCAACGCAGATCCGGCAGCTCCTGAGGAGTGGTTTCGATGTTATAGGGATAGATGGATTCCAGCTTGTCCTCGGAGATCTTCTCCAGTTCTTCGATGGCAAGGACCTCTTCTCCCTTTCGGATCTCGGGAGCATCGGTGGTCTCTCCCAGAAGAGATGCTCCCGCCGCCTTCAGGCTGTCCTCTGCTCCCGGTTCCGTTTCCAGAAGGAATGCTCCGTAGTTCCAGCCGAAGAGCTGATCCAGTGTGTAGTCGTCCTCATAAGTGAATCCGATCCGGTTGCCCTGAGCCATCTTCATCACGCCCTCGGCGACGCCGCCGAAGCCTGCGGTCCAGGCGGAGAGGACTTTGCCCTCGCCGGTCAGCGAAAGGACCAGATCCAGATTCTTCTTCAGGGACGTGAGATCCGGCAATCCGTCCTCACCCGTTTCCGGAGCGAGGAGCCATACCGGGTGGCCGGCACCTTTGAATTCCGGAGAGATCACCCGGTCCGCCTCCGTGGTGGTCACGGCAAAGGAGACCAGGGTCGGCGGAACGTGGATGTTCTCGAATGTCCCGCTCATGGAGTCCTTGCCGCCGATGGCCGCCGTCTGAAGACCCATCTGGGCCCGGTAGGCGCCGAGAAGGGCGGCGAAGGGTTTCCCCCAGCTGGCCTTATCCTGTCCCAGTTTTTCGAAGAATTCCTGGAAACTGAGGTACTTGGCCTGATCTCCGCCTCCCGCGGCATAAAGCCGGCAGACGGAATCCACTACCGCAAGGTAGGCTCCGTGATAGGGACTGGCCTCGGAAATAAAGGGATTGTATCCCCAGCTCATGAGGGACACCGTCGAGGAAACTCTGTCCTCCACGGAGATCTTCTGGGCCATGACCTGAGGAGGTGTCTTCTGGTACTTGCCGCCAAAGGGCATGAGCACCGTGCCCGCGCCGATGGTGGAGTCGAATTTCTCCGAAAGTCCCTGCTTGGAGCAGACGTTCAGGTCTGTGGCCAGAGCACGGCAGTTGTCCGCGAAGGACCCTTCCACCTTTTTCTCCGGCATGACCGCCGCCGGCGCCTCCACATGGACGTGTTTTTCGGCGCCGTTGGAATCCAGGAAGCTTCTGGCCACGTCCACGATGGTCTTGCCCCGCCAGTGCATCACCAGCCGGGGCTCCTCCGTGACTTTCGCCACCACGGTGGTCTCCAGGTTCTCTTCATCCGCCATGGCGGTGAACCGCTCCAGATCCGCCGGATCGATGACCACAGCCATCCGCTCCTGGGATTCGCTGATGGCCAGTTCCGTTCCGTCCAGGCCTTCGTATTTCTTCGGCACCACATCCAGGTCGATGTCCAGGCCGTCGGCCAGTTCGCCGATGGCCACCGACACGCCGCCGGCGCCAAAGTCGTTACAGCGCCGGATCATCCGGGAGGCTTCCCCTCTCCGGAACAGACGCTGAAGTTTTCTCTCTTCGGGAGCATTGCCTTTCTGGACCTCGGCTCCGCAGCTCTCCAGGGAGGTCATGTCGTGGGATTTGGATGAACCGGTAGCTCCGCCGCAGCCGTCTCTTCCCGTTTTGCCGCCGAGAAGGATCACCAGGTCTCCCGGGACCGGTCTTTCCCGGACCACGTTTTCCGCCGGGGCCGCGCCCACCACTGCGCCCAGTTCCATGTGTTTGGCCGCATAACCGTCGTGGTAGATCTCCTCCACCAGTCCGGTGGTCACGCCGATCTGGTTGCCGTAGGAGGAATATCCATCGGCAGCCGAGGTGACGATCTTCCGCTGGGGGAGCTTGCCCTTCAGGGTATCTTCCAAAGGCTTCAGGGGATCCGCAGCTCCCGTGATCCGCATGGCCGAGTAGACGTAGGCTCTTCCCGACAGGGGATCCCGGATGGCGCCGCCGATACAGGTGGCCGCTCCGCCGAAGGGCTCGATCTCCGTGGGATGGTTATGGGTCTCGTTCTTAAAGAGAAGAAGCCAGTCCTCATCCACACCGTCGATCCGGGCTTTGATCTTCACCGTGCAGGCGTTGATCTCCTCCGATTCGTCCAGACCGTCCATCTTTCCCGCGGCCTTCATTGCCTTTGCGGCGATGGTCCCGAGATCCATCAGGGTGACCGGCTTCGTCCGGCCCAGCGACTCGCGGGTCTTGAGATACTCCTCATATGCTCCCTGGAGCACCGGATCGGCGAAGGACACGTCGTCGATCACCGTATTGAAGGTGGTGTGCCGACAGTGGTCGGACCAGTAGGTGTCGATCATCCGGATCTCCGTCATGGTAGGCGGCCGGTTTTCCTCACGGAAGTAGGCCTGGCAGACCTTCAGATCTCCCAGGTCCATGGCCAGTCCCAGATCGGAGATCATGGCCGAAAGGCCCGCCTCGTCCAGGTCGGTGAATCCGTCCAGGACCGCCACATCCGGGGGCACATCGTAGATGGTCTGAAGAGTCTCCGGCACGTCCAGGGCCGCTTCCCTGGTCTCCACCGGGTTGATCACGTGTCGCCGGATAGCGGCAAGATCGTCCTCCGTCAGGTCGCCTTCGAAAACGTAGACCTTGGCGTAGGCCACCAGAGGCCGCTCCCCGCAGGATATGATCTGGATGCACTGGGCCGCCGAATCCGCCCGCTGGTCGAACTGACCGGGCAGGGCCTCCACCGCGAGAACATGGGCTCCCTTTTCGATCCCCGCCGACTCCAGGCCTGCGTAGATCCGGTCCACCTGAGGCTCGGAAAAGACCTTGACGATAGCCGTGTCGAACAGATCCGGGTCTGCTCCCTCTACGTCGTAGCGGTTCAGGATCCGAAGCTTCGTAAGCCCTTTGATCCCCAAAAAGTCCCGGATCTCACTGAGCAGGGCCTTCGCTTCGCCGGCAGCCGCCTCTTTTTTCTCCACATATATCCGATCTACCATCGCTGTATCCTTTCTTATTTCAATGCTTCCAAAGCTCTTTTCCCGATGTCTTTGCGCCAGTAGGCCTTCTCGAACCGGATCTTCTCCACGTTCCGGTAGGCGCATTCGATGGCCTCTTCCAGAGTGTCCGCCACCGCCGTGACGCCCAGCACTCTGCCGCCGGAGGTCTTGAGTACACCGTCCTCCAGTTTGGCGCCGGCCACGAACACGTCCACGTTTTCGTCCAGCTCCCCCATGGTGATGGGATGGCCCTTCTCGTAGCTCTGCGGATATCCGCCGGAGGCCATGACCACGCAGCAGGAGGCCTCGTCCGCAAACTCCACGTCCGCTTCCGCCAGTTTCTCCTCTTCCACCGCCTTCATGATGGTCAGCAGATCCGACCGGAGCAAAGGCAGTACGGCCTGGGTCTCCGGATCGCCGAAGCGGCAGTTGTACTCGATCACCTTGGGACCGTTCTCCGTGATCATCAGGCCGAAGTAAAGGCATCCCTTGAAGGTCCTTCCCTCCTCCTTCATGGCCCGGATGGTGGGCAGGAAGATCTCCTCCATGCACCGATCCGCCATCTCCTTCGTGTAGCAGGGATTGGGAGCGACCACGCCCATGCCTCCCGTGTTCAGTCCCTGGTCTCCGTCCAGGGCCCGCTTGTGATCCTGGGAAGCGACCATGGGAACGATGGTCTTGCCGTCGGTAAAGGACAGAACGGAAACTTCCGGGCCGGTGAGGAACTCCTCGATGACCACCCGGCTGCCGCTGTCGCCAAACTTCTTCTCTTCCATCATGGACCGGACCGCCGCTTTCGCATCCTCTCTGGTCTCGGCGATGATCACGCCCTTGCCCAGAGCCAGTCCGTCCGCCTTGACCACCGTGGGGATGGGCGCCGTTTCAAGATATTCCAGGGCCTTTTCCATATCGGTGAAGACCTCGTACTGAGCGGTGGGGATCCCGTATTTCTTCATCAGATCCTTGGCGAAGACCTTGCTGGCCTCGATGATGGCCGCGTTCTTGTCCGGGCCAAAGCAGGGGATCCCTTCACTGTGAAGGGCATCCACGCACCCCATGGCCAGAGGATCGTCCGGGGCCACCACGGCGAAATCGATGGCTTCTTCCCGTCCAAAGGCGGCGATGGCTTCGATGTCCGTGGCTCCGATGGGAACGCACTGGGCATCCGCCGCGATGCCGCCGTTGCCCGGCAGAGCGTAAAGCTTTTCGATGTCCGGGTTTTCTTTCAGTTTTTTTATGATGCTGTGCTCGCGGCCGCCGCCGCCAACTACCATGATCTTCATTTGCGCTTTACTCCTTCCCTGGCCTTCCCGGCCGGACGTTCTGGCCTTAGTGGTGGAACAGGCGAACGCCGTTACAGATCATCACCACGCCGTACTCGTCGCAGGCCGCGACCACTTCCTCATCCCGAATGGATCCTCCGGGCTGGACCACGTAGGAGACGCCGCTCATGGCTCCCCTCTGGATGCTGTCCCCGAAGGGGAAGAATGCGTCGGAAGCAAGGGATGCGCCCTTCTTCGTATCCAGATAGGCCCGCTTTTCCTCTCTCGTCAGAGGCTCAGGCTGCTCCGTGAAATACTTCTGCCAGTTCCCCTCGGCGCAGACGTCCTCTTCGTACTCGTTGACGTAGCCGTCGATGGCGTTATCTCTGACCGCTCTGGGCAGATCCTCCCGAAAAGGCAGGTTCAGCACTTTCTCGTGCATCCGCAGATGCCAGGTGTCCGCCTTGCTGGCCGCCAGACGGGTGCAGTGGATCCGGGACTGCTGGCCGGCGCCGATGCCGATGCACTGGCCGTCCATGGCGAAGCACACCGAGTTGGACTGGGTGTACTTCAGGGCGATGAGGGCGATGATCAGATCCGTCTTTGCCTCATCGGGGAGATCCTTATTCTTCGTTACGATATTCTCCAGAAGACTTTCGTCGATCTTCACGTTGTTGTGTCCCTGCTCGAAGGTGATCCCGAAGACCTGGCGAATCTCCTGCTCGGCCGGCTCGTAGTCCGGATCGATGGCGATCACGTTGTAGTTGCCTTTCTTCTTGCCTTTTAAGATCTCCAGAGCTTCCTCCGTGTAACCCGGAGCGATGACGCCGTCGGAGACCTCCCGGCCGATGATCCTGGCCGTGGTCTCATCGCACACATCGGACAGGGCGATGAAGTCGCCGAAGGAGCAAAGCCGGTCCGTTCCCCGGGCTCTGGCATAGGCGCAGGCCAGGGGGGAATCATCCAGACCTTCGATGTCATCAACGAAGTAGGCCTTCTTCATCTCGGGGGACAGCTTCTTTCCCACCGCCGCAGAGGTCGGGCTGACGTGCTTGAAGGAAGTGGCTGCGGGAAGTCCCGTGGCCGCCTTGATCTCCCGGACCAGCTGCCAGGAGTTGAAGGCATCCAGGAAGTTGATGTAGCCCGGCCGGCCGTTGACGATGGTGATGGGCAGTTCCCCTCCGTCGTGCATGTAGATCTTCGCCGGCTTCTGGTTCGGGTTGCAGCCGTACTTCAGTTCGAATTCTTTCATTGTCTGGTCTCCTTTCTCCTGGTGGGAAAACGTTTCTCTTCAGTGATCCTGTTCTTATTTGTTCTTGTTGATCAGCTTATCCTCGTACTCTCCCGTGGCCGGGTCCGTGTACCGGACGTAGAGGGAGATCTTGTTGTCCTCGTCGAGGCTGTTCCAGATCTCGTCCGCAAAGGCATCGATGCTCTCCGGGACATTCACCCGCTCCGGCTCGCCCTGGAAGGTGGGCAGAGGATTTCCGTCCTGCTCGTAGGTATGGATGAAATGACCAAGGCCTGCCTCCGGTTCATAGACGAAGGTGTACCGGCCGCACCGGTGTCCTTCCGGATCCATGCTCTTAAGGATGCTCATCCGGTAGCCGAAGCCGTCTTCTTCGAGATCGATCATTCCGCTGATCCTGGGGGTCAGATTGGGATGATCCGGCTCGAACTGACGGGTGGCCAGAGCCTCCTCGAAGGTCTTGCCGTCGGCCAGGAAGTCGTAGATGGTGTCCGTCTGATCTCCGTTGGTGACGATGAGGTGGTTATCCTGCTTGCGGACCGCCGCATAGATGATCAGGGACGGATCCTCCACCTTCGAAGGATCGAAGGGCTCAGTGAAGATCTCCCCGTTCTTTTCGGAGAAGATCCGGTTCCGGCTGTTGTCGCTCCGGCCCATGATAAAGTAGGCGCAGACCGCCTTTCCCGCCGGCGAGGCGCCGATGACGATGCCCCGTCCCGGATAGGCGTTGACTGCAAGGCCGGCGCCGATGTCCGCCACGCTGTAGATTCCACTGTTGTTCTTTTCCATCATTAGCCTCCTCGCTACGATTTCCGCCGCCTGGGGCAGGATCTTCCACTCCGCCTCTGCCATGACGCGCTTTTGCAAAACTTCCGGTGTATCCCCTTCTTCCACGGGCACCGCCCGCTGAAGGATGATCTCCCCGCCATCGGGGATCTCGTTGACATAGTGAACGGTGGCCCCCGTAAGCTTGACCCCGTAATCCAGAGCCATCTCGTGGACCTTGAGACCGTAACAACCTTTTCCGCAAAATGCCGGGATCAGGGACGGGTGGACGTTGATGATCCGCTTATCGTAGGCCCGGGTAAAGTCGGCGCTCAGGATCTTCATGAATCCCGCCAGGATGATCAGGTCGATGTCGTGCTCCGCCAGGACTGCCCGGATGCTCTCTTCGAAGGCCTCCTGACTTCCCGCTTCCTTTCGGCTGACCACCGCCGTGGTGATCCCCGCCTCCTCCGCCCGGACCAGGCCGTAGGCCTGTGGACTGGAGGACAGGACCAGGACGATCTCACCGCTTACGATCTCTCTCCTCTTCTGGGCATCGATGAGGGCCTGAAGGTTGGTTCCTCCTCCGGAAATGAAAACGGCGATCCGTGTCTTTACCACAGGATCACCCCCTCATTCGATGAAACTACACTGCCCAGGACATACGGGTCCTCGCCGGCGCCGCGAAGGGCCGCAAGGGCCGCTTCCTCCTCCGACGGGGAAACGATGCAGATCATCCCCACCCCCATATTGAAGGTGTTGAACATGTCGTGCTCCGAGATGCTCCCGGTCTTCTGAATGTGATCGAAGATGGGGAGCACTCGGACATCCGTTTTTTTGATCTTCGCCGAGAGTCCTTCGGGAAGGCTCCGGGGAATGTTTTCGTAGAATCCGCCTCCGGTGATGTGAGCCGCCGCCTTAAGGTCCACCGCCTCCATGAGAGCCAGCACCGGCTTCACATAGATCTTCGTGGGGGTCAGCAGGGTCTCCAGAAGGCCTTTGCCCCCCAGAGCTTCCACCGGCTGGTCGATCTCACTGTTTTCCACATCGAAGACCTTTCTCACCAGGGAAAAGCCGTTGGAATGGACGCCGCTCGAAGGAAGGGCGATGATCACATCCCCCTCTTCCACCCTGGTCTTGTCCAGGATCCGGCTCTTGTCCACCATGCCTACGGCGAATCCCGCCAGGTCGTATTCGTCCTCCGGATAGAATCCCGGCATCTCCGCCGTCTCACCTCCGATAAGGGCCGCTCCCGACTGGACGCATCCTTCGGATACCCCTTTGACGATCTGGGCGATCCGCTCCGGCACGTTCTTGCCGCAGGCGATGTAGTCCAGGAAAAACAGAGGCTGTGCTCCTGCGCAGACGATGTCGTTGACGCACATGGCCACGCAGTCGATGCCCACCGTATCGTGACGGTCAGCCAGGAAAGCCAGTTTCAGCTTCGTTCCCACGCCGTCGGTCCCGCTGACCATGACCGGCTCTTTCATCCCGGAGATGTCCGGGGCGAAGAGTCCGCCGAATCCTCCCACATCGGAGAGGACCCCGTCGGTCCGGGTCCTGCCCACGTGCTCTTTCATCAGCTCCACCGCTTTGTATCCGGCGGTGATGTCCACTCCTGAGGCTGCATAGGCCTCCGATCTCGAATCCTTGCTCATGGGCTATTCCTTTCCGTTCCAACAGTAGGTGCAGACTTCCGATTCATCCAGGCCGATGGCCTCGATGATCAGATCGATGTTCTGGAATTCCAGAGACTTCAGATGAAGTTCCTCGCAGATGGCCTGGCGCAGGGCTTTGCCCCGCTCCGTCCGGCCGTCGCTGTATTCTTCGATGTACTTCTCCCCTTCCTTGCCTTCCAGTTCCAGGATGGTCTTCCGGGCGATCAGGTCCATGTCCGATGTGGACCGGGAGAAGTTCAGGAATTTGCACCCGTACATGATAGGCGGACAGGCGGACCGCATGTGGACCTCCTCCGCTCCGTTCTCGTAAAGGAATTCCACCGTCTCCCTCATCTGGGTCCCCCGGACGATGCTGTCGTCCACGAAGAGAAGCTTTTTCCCCTTGATCAGTTCATGAACGGGGACCAGCTTCATCTTGGCCACCCGGTTCCGCTCCTGCTGGTTCACCGGCATGAAGCTTCTGGGCCAGGTGGGGGTGTACTTGATGAACGGACGGGCGTAGTCGATGTGGCACTCGTTGGAGTAGCCCACCGCATGGGCGATCCCGGAATCGGGGACGCCGCAGACATAGTCGATATCGAAAGATTTGCCGTTTTCCTTGTCGAACCGGGCCATGAGCCGGCCGTTCCGGTTCCGCATGGTCTCTACATTGACTCCTTCGTAGGTGGAGTTGGGATAACCGTAGTAGGACCAGAGGAATGCGCAGATGCATTTTCTCTCCAGGGGTTCAGCCAGGGACCGGACGGACTTCGGACGAACCTCCACGATCTCCCCGGGGCCCAGCTCGTAGCAGGTCTCATACCCCAGTTTCTCAAAGGCGAAATGTTCGAAAGACACGCTGTGCCCGTACTCGTCTTTGCCGATCAGCACCGGTGTTCTCCCCATCCGGTCCCGGGCCGCCAGAATGGTCCCGTCCTGCTTCAAAATCAGGATGGAACAGGAGCCCTTGATGGATTTCTGGGCGAATTTCACGCCATCCACGAAATCGGACTTCTGGTCGATGAGGGAAGCCACCAGTTCGGTGGAATTCACCCGTCCGCCGCTCATGGCTTCGAAGTGTCCCCCGCTGAAGTCCAGATACTGCTGCTTCAGCTGCTCTTCATTATTGATCACGCCGACGATAACGATGCTGTACACGCCGTGATTGGAATGGATCATCAGAGGCTGGGGATCCGTGTCGCTGATACATCCGATCCCCGATGTTCCCGTGATCCGGGTCACCAGATCTTCAAACTTGGTCCGAAAGGGAGAATGCTCGATATTGTGGATCTCCCGCTTGATGCCGATCTCTTCATCGTAGATGGCCATTCCGCCCCGCTTGGTTCCCAGGTGGGAATGGTAGTCCGTCCCATAGAAGATGTCCATCACCACATCCCGTGTCGATACTGCACCAAAATATCCGCCCATGTTGCTTATATCCTTTCTCTCTTACAGTTTCAGTTTGCTGTCTTTATCCAGCACCTTCTTCGATGCCGCCTGACGGTCCTCTTTCAGTCTCTTCGCCAGTTCCGGCTCTCCCGTGGCAATGATCTGAGCCGCCAGGATCGCCGCATTGGCTGCGCCGTCGATGGCAACCGTGGCCACCGGGATGCCGCTGGGCATCTGGACTGTGGAAAGCAGGGCATCCAGCCCATCCAAAGTCGAGGATTTTACCGGAACGCCGATCACCGGAAGTGTGGTCGATGCCGCGAGAGCTCCGGCCAGATGGGCCGCCTTTCCCGCAAAGGCAATGAGCACGCCGAAGCCGGCCTCCTCCGCCCCCTCTGCAAATTCCTTCGCCTGCAGGGGTGTCCGATGGGCCGAATAGATGTGCGCTTCGTACGGAACGTCCAGTGATTTCAACTTATCGACAGCCTTCTCCACCACCGGCAGATCGCTGTCGCTTCCCATGATCAGTCCTACTTTTTTCATCGTCACTTCTCCTCCAAAAAGATAAAAGACAGGTGTCGATACCTGTCCGCTCATACTCATCAGCAAACCGTATGCCTTCACCCATTTCATCTTACCATACCGACCCGAAAATCTAAAGTGTTTTTGCCCTTCCCATGCGATTTGGCGGTCGAATGGTTATTCGCCGCTCGTATGGTTCTTTCGCGGCTTCCAATTTCTGGCAAATGGTGCGGATTTTTTCTCCTAACGCTCAGATACACACTTTTTTCCACGGACGAATCGCTGGTTTTCGGCCTTTGCAGCGAAAAAAAGCACCGCCCCCGACTTGTGGGAAACAGTGCTTTTCGTTGAATGATTTTTGATCTTTGCATCTTCGGACCTTTTGATCTTCGGCCCTCCGTTCACCCCGTCACTTACTCTGCCGTCTTCTCGCAGCCAGCATGGTGATCAAAGCTGCCAGAGCGGCCAGGCAGATGGCGGCTGCGGCGGCCAAGGGTACGTGATCACCCGTTTTCGTGCCCCCGTTTCCCCCGGAATCGGGATCCATCTGACCCGGGTTTTTGGGATCGGCAGGACCAGATACATCGTCGGGCTTCTCTGTAGGCGCCCCATTCGGATCGGCGGGTGACGGATCCTCCGGATCAGAGGAAGTCGGATCCTCGATGGTCTTTGCCTTTATTCCCGCTGCTGGTTTGTCGGCATCGCTTTCCGTTGCCTTTGCATCCCGGGGTGCGGGCTCCTCCTTTACCTTCAGTTTCGCAGTGGCCTTGAGAGGTTCGATGTCCTCACCGGTAAGGGTGGCTTCGTTTATGATCTCTTCGGTTTTGGCCGTGATCTTCGCCTGAAAGCTCACCACCGTTTCCTCGTCGAGGCGGGGAATGGCGATCCGGATCTGTTCCTGATCCGCAGCTTCCACTTCGCTTTCGTCTCCCGTCAGCGTCAGACTGCCTTCCACCAGTTCCAGGCCGTCGGGCAAAGGATCCGTCAGCACTGCATGGAACAGGGCGATATCCTTTTCCGTTTCTTTCACGGAGATGGTGTAGGTGACCGTATCTCCCGGCGAAGGCTCTTCGTTGGAGACGGTCTTTTCGATCACCGGCTTCGGCGCAAATGCGCTCACCCTGGCTTCATCCCGCACCGGATCCCCCGGCACGTTATCTGCCTCCGCCGTCACCACGTTGATCAGTTCCTCGGCGTCCGCCGCCTTCGGGGTGAGGGCTTCGTAGGTGTAGGTCAGCTCATCGGTCAGTTCCGCTATCAGAAGTTCATATCCTCCGTCGCCGGTCGACACCGTCTGAAACCCTTCCCCCTGGAAGCTGTCCTTGACCAGGACCAGACCGGATGGCAGAGTGTCCCGGATCACCACGTTCCTCGCCCGGGCACCTTCCGCAGTCTGCTTCACGGTCACCGTATACTTCACCTTTTCTCCCGCATTGTAGATTTCCCGGTCGGCGGACTTGGCGATCTCCAGAGCCGGGATCGGTTCAAAGACCGCTCTCACGTGGTGATCGGCATCCAGATCGATAAACCGATAGGACACCGGATGCTCCCGGATGCTTTTCTTCTCGCCGTCCACCACGAGTTCCACCAGCTGGTGGCCCTCATCGGGCGTATAGGTCACCACCCGGTTTTCTCCTGTGGGGATGTCCTCTTCCATCGGGGTGATCGTTCCATTGACCGCCTCCGTGGTGATCTTCCAGACCGGCTCGAAGTGTGCGGTAAACGTCATCTCCTCCTCCAGGACCACCTGGCGGAGCTGATCTTCGTCAAGGAGCTTTCCCTCTTCGATCACCGTCCCATCCTCAAGCTTAACTGTCCGGTCCGCCGTCCAGTGGGAGAACCGATACCCTTCATCGGGACTCTGTTTCGATCCCGT
>CADBQT010000054.1 GCA_902796875.1 uncultured Eubacteriales bacterium | reverse complement strand
GCACCAGAAACAGGCCGTATTCCTCCAGGATCTCCCGGTGGAATTCGGACAGGAGGGAACTGCAGGCCAACCGGCTGATCCCGTCAGATCGGCTGGCCGCCGTGTAATCCCTGGTGATGGTGATCATGGTCAGGGAGATGGTCACCAGCGCAGCCATGATCACGGAAAGAAAGACCGCGCTGCTTCCCCGCCGGGACCTCATCGCCTTTCCGTCAGCTTCCTGGTCAAAGTGCAGTAACGGACATAGCTCACGCCGTCGGCCACGTGCCAGGCGCTTTCCAGTTCTTCCGAGTACTTGCCCCGGATCATATCGTATTCGTTCATGGTTATGGTCTCCTTTTTCGTTACCGTCTGAAACAGCCCCTTGCCCTGGGCCGCCATCTGATCCGCTTCCTCCCGCAATGCCATATGCATGCGGCTGGTTTCCACCGCCCCCTGGGAGAAGTAAAGGCCAATGAGGACGCAGGCGATGACGGCCAGAATGACCACCGGCATGACGACGGCCGCTTCCACAATGGCGCTCCCCCGGCGGTTCATCAGTTGAACCCTTGCAGTCCCGCGAAGGTGTTGTTGACAAAATCGGTGATCTGGGTCTTGAAGATCAGCCCCAGGCCCACGGCGATGGCCACCAGGATGGCTACCTGGACCAGCTCCATGCCTTTTCGGCTCCTGACGCTTAGCCACCTCGTACCCGTTACCCGTTCATGTACCCGGTCCCGCAGCTGTTCTTGTCTCTGTACCCGTTTCTGTTTCATGTGTTTCTCCTTTCCAAATACCCAAGTTTTCTCCATCCCAGCCCTCAAAGCTGGAGCAGAGCAGGGGAGACGGTGATGATGATCAGCACCGCCAGGAAGATGGCCAGAGGGAGGGTCATTTTCGTCTCCGCAAGGCGCCCCCGTTCCTCGTGCCGCCGCCTTCTGGCGCCCCAAAGGGCTTCCGATTCCCGCTCCAGTTTTTCGTTTAAGGACGAGCCCTTGCTCAGGTTGTCGTAGATGATGTTTCCGATGCGCATGAGCTCGCCCACGCCGCTGGCTTTCGCAAAGTCCCGAAACTCTGCGGCCAGGGACCCGTTGGTGTTTTTCACCGAGTCGCAGATGGCGCTCATCTGCCGGTAAAAATAGCTTTCCTCCGCCTCCCGAAACCGCATGCCTTCCTCCACCGTTCGCTCGAAGGCCCGGGTCAGCACCAGCCCCGCCCCAAGTAGGAGCACCAGCTGGTTGATGAATTCCGGCAGCTCCCGAAGGATGTCCTCCCGCTCCCGGCACCGGGCCTTCTCCAGGGTTGAAAATCGCTTCCGGTAGAGGAGGATGATGGTGGCCGCGGTGAATCCAAGAATCCCAAAGGCATTGGAGCTTCGCCGAAGACTCCAGCCCACCGATTCCCCTCCGGAAAGCTTCTCCGGGAGGCGGACGGTTCCCTTTGTCCGGTCATCGTTCAGGCCGGAGACCAGGGCGCTCAGCTCGCCGCTCAGCCGTTCTTCCTCGGAGGGAGTCCCGGCTTCCCAGCCGGTTGCCTCGCCTTCTTCGTTCTCGACCCCTTCTTCCCGGCGAGGGGAGAGGGTGATCTGAAGATCCCTTTCCACGATGACCTTGCCGGAGCGGACTCTCGCCCGGAGGGTCACATGTCCAGGATCGTCTCCGGCCGCCGGCCGGACCAGCCAGATGTGGCCGTCCCGGTGGATCATGTCCAGGCTCCCGGCATGCCGGGAGACGGTCAGATCCAGGATCAGCAGGAGACACCCGGCGGCGGCGACGATGGTGATGTTCCGCAGGGTCTTGCGGAGAAGTTCTCTCTCTTCGCCGGTCCACAGTGAAGGCTTTTCTCTACCAGTCCACATCGGTCATTTTCTCCATGAGCCAGACCCCGGCGGCGGTGCCCACAAGGCACAGGGCCATGATCCCCCTTCCCGCCACCGTCGTATAGAGGGGGCTGATATAGGAAGGGGAGATCAGGTTCAGGGCCGCCAGCATGACCGGAGGCATGACGGAGATGATCCGTCCCTCCAGTTTCTTCTGTGCGGTAAGCACTGCGATCTGTTCGTTGATTTCCATTTTGTCGGTCATGATCTTCGCCGTATGAATAATGATCCTCTCCAGATTCCCACCCATGCTTCTGCACGTTAAATACACCTGAACGAAACTGTTGATGTCCTCGCACCCGCTTCGGCGGGCAAAGTCGGCGAGAAGCGATCGGTCGTTTTCATTATTCTCTTCAATACCTCTTTTCATATGACTCAGTTCCCTGCAGATCGGGGCGTCAGGAGGATAAATGGCGGCCAGGTTTTCCCCGGCTTCCAGGATGGCTTCCTCCATCTGCCTTCCGGCGGCCACCGATGATGACAGAGAGTAGAGCATGTCCTTGAACTGCATGTTCAGCGTTTTCCTCTCCCGGTCCGCCCGCCGCTGCCGATACCGGGGCAGGCAAAAACGGATCAGTATCCCAGCCGCCGCCGAAACGACGATGCTGCGAAAGAAAAGGTAAACGATGCCGAAGATACAGCCGTACCCAACCAGACTGAAGAGGATCAGTTCCCTGCGGGACAGTTCATAGT
>CADBQT010000053.1 GCA_902796875.1 uncultured Eubacteriales bacterium | reverse complement strand
TTCCCGGAAGAGACATCCGAAGGGGTGACCAGATACCCTTCCACGTACCGGGCGGGAATGCCGCAGGTTCGGAACATCATAGCGGCCAGAGAGGCGTAGTGAGCGTCGCATCCCCGGCCGGTGGCCAGGAACCGGTCCAGGGGATCCTCCCTGCCCTCAGTCCTTTCAAAGCTCTCCGAGTAGATGAAGTTGTCTTTCAGAACGCCCAGGACGCTGGCGATGGTCTCCCTGTACGGGGCATGGTTTCGCCGAATATCTCCCGGGCTTCCGATCAGCCGGGATACTTCCGCCTTCAACCGGGGAGGGACCTGGGTATATTGCTCGTAGCACCACCGGTTGTAGTGGCTCTCGTTGATGAAGTAGGTGTCCAGCGCCTCATCTTTTTTCGCGCTGTACAGCCCGCCGACCAGGTCGGTCCACTGTCCGGTCAGGTTTTCTCCAGCAGAATACTCCACGGTTCGGCTGCCAAAGGGACGGGAGGATCTCAGGTAGTTTCCGCCGTAGTTTTCCGTACCCTTTGGAATGCCGTCCTCCATGCCCAGGGCTTCATAGGGCAGATAGACCAGGGACCGGTCCGCCTTCCCGATCCGGATCTTCAGACCGGTCTCTCTGGCCGGCTTTCCGGCCAGCTCGGCGGCCTTCCCCATCTGGGACAGGCCGTCAAAGCCCTGGCGGTTCAGCCAGTATTCCGTATCCCTCTGCAGGTACACCGTTCCCTTATCCAGGGGCGACCAGGCGCCTCCGCTGTACCGCTCGCCGACAAACCCCCTCAGGTACCAGGCATCCGGCTGGTCCGCCGTCACCTCCAGGGCGGTCTGGGACGGATCCTCCCCGCCCTCTTTCATCTGGCGAATGGCCTCCCGGGCCTGGCCCCGCCTTTGGGTGAGAGTCTTTCCGTCCAGCCGGTTCAGCCTGCCGGAGCCTAAGGGGTTTCTTCCATACCGCAGGTCCAGGACGTTTTCGATCTCCTCCGACGCCTTGATCTGCAGACTGGATGACGGGGCTCCCACCAAATGGTCAACGATGCCTCCGCCCAGGATCAGCAGGAGAACGACGGCGGCCGGCAGGGCAAGTCCCCACAGGCGGCTTCTTCCGTCGATGGTCCGGGCTTCCTCCGATCCCCCCATCAGACAGAAACAGAGGAGAAGAGCCCCGAAAAACGCTGTCCCCGGGATCACCTGAGGACCGATCCCCGTAAGCAGCAGCAGGGCCGCCGGAGGAACCAGAAGGATCAGCAGAAGCCAGCGATTCCCGCTTCGAAGGATCAGGTAGGCCAGCAGGATGACCACCAGCAGAGCGCAGGTCAGAAACAGTCCCTGAGGCGCCGGCTCTCCCCCTTCCAGGTAGCCCCGGGCAAACCGGGGCAGGATGAAGTACTCCGACTCTCCCAGCCTTTCCGCCACCCTGTTCCAGGCGCTGAGCAGACCCCCTAAGGGATTTCCGGAAAAAAGCTTCGCCGGCCCCCAGTCCAGTCCGAAAGCCGATACCAGGAAGGCCATCGCCGATGCTCCGACGGCGCAGGCCACCAGTCCTTCCGGCAGAAAAGACAGTCTGTCCCTATTCTGTTGCCCGAAATACCTTAACCGCACCGTAATTCTCCAGTCGATCCGCGTCCCGCTCCTCCTGCAACGTCACCAGGAAGTGGTTGGAAAACCCCTGCCCTTCCAAGCCCTCCAGGTAGCGGTAGACGGTGGACACTTCGCTTTCTTCAAATCCGCACCCCAGAACGTCCGGGATGCTGGCCTGCAGCTCCTCCCGGTTTCCGATCCGACGGGTCATATAAACCTGCTGGTCCACATCGTACCAGCCGATGGTGTGATGGATGTCCTTTTCCAGCAGGGCGGCAGAAAGGGAATAAAACCGCTCCACCAGCCGGCTCCTCTCCTCCGGAGTCGACGGACTGTCCGGAACCAGAAGGTTGTCCAGCATCAGGATGATATTGTTCTCTATGGGAAAGGACGGGATCTTTACCATCACCTCGTCCATTTTGGCCGACAGTTTCCAGTGGATCTGTTTCAGGCTGTCCCCCTCCCGATACTCCCGGATGCCGAAGACTTCGCCGGGATCGCTGCCTTTTTCGTACTGGGAATACTGATAGCTCTCCATGTCATAGGAATCCAGCGCCTCCCTCTCCACCGCAGCGGGGGTGATGACCGGCGCGAAATAGCCGAACGCCGAAGCAGGACACTCCCGCTTCCCGCGAAAAAGCCCCAGAGGATCCCCTGCGGTAAGTTCCTTCAGCGACAGTTCCACCTTGCCGCAGAACTGATCGGTCAGGGAAGTCTTCCGCTGCCGGGCCCCTTTGGGAGGCAGGCTGCACGCCAAAGGCAGGTACTGCTCCTCGCCGGTCAGCCGGTTTACCGCCTGGATCTTTCCTTTGAGCAAAGGCACCGGTACCCGGCCGTCCTGCCGGATCTCCACCTTTGCCTCCAGATCCTCCCCCTTTTCCACCATGCCTCCGGCGCTCATCACCGCCTCCAGCCCCCTTCCGGCGATCCGGGAAAAAGCGAAGGCCGCCAGGGCGTAGAGGACAAACAGCAGCAAAAGCAAGGCTGTCACCGGGCTTCCATGCCACAGATAGACAAACAGAGTCAGAAAAAAGGCCAGAATGTAGAGCAGTCGTTCTCTCGTCATGGATCCTCACCGGGCTTTGGAAATCGGGATCAGGCCGTCACTTCGGGATAGGGCACCTGCTGGAGAAGCTCCAGGCAGATGTCCTCCGCGGTCCGGTTCTCCACCCCGGCCCTGGAGGTCAGGATGAGGCGGTGGCGGGCCACATCGGGGAACACGTCCCAGATGTCCTGGGGAACCACGTAGCTTCGCCCCTGCAGGAAGGCCCAGCTTCTGGCCAGAGACGCCAGGGACAGGGCCCCCCGTGGACTGATGCCCAGTCGGATCATCGGGTGCTCCCGGGTCTGCCGGCACAGGACGGTAATGTATTCGTAGATCCGGTCGTGAACGAAGATATTTTTCGCCGCTTCCTTCATGGCGATGATCTGTTTCACTCCTGCGATCCGCTGAATGGACTTCAGAGGGTCGGTCTGCCTGCGGTCTTTGAGAATGTTGACCTCTGCGTCATGATCCGGATAACCGATGGAGATCTGGATCATGAACCGGTCCAGCTGAGCTTCGGGAAGCATCTGGGTCCCGGCGGTGCCGATGGGATTCTGGGTAGCGATGACCACGAAGGGGTCGGGGACCTTCCAGGTCCTGCCGTCGACGGTGATGCTCCCCTCCTGCATCACCTCCAGAAGAGAGGACTGGGTCTTGCTGGATGTCCGGTTGATCTCATCCGCCAGCAGGATATTGCACATGGCCGCTCCCGGCCGGTAGTTCATCTCCCCCGTTTCCTTATCGTAAACCGTAAATCCGGTCACATCCGAGGGGACCACGTCAGGGGTGAACTGGATCCGGTTGAACTTCAGATCCATAGCTTTGCTGAATGCCAGGGCAAGGGTCGTCTTTCCTACGCCGGGGATATCCTCCAGAAGAATATGCCCTCCCGCAACGATGACCGCCAGGACCTTTCGGATGACCAGATCCTTGCCGAGAACAGCTTTTCCCGTTTCTGCTTCAATTGCCCGGATGATGTTCATTTTGCTGTAGCCTCCGCATAAAAGAAAAAAGCACTTCTTCTGAGTGCTTGAAAGAGAGTATCCCCGTCCGTCACCGGCAGGATCGCTTTGCCGGGACTACCGAAAACACTGTCGTCCTATCTCAGAAGACAAACATTCAGTTTTCGGCAGGTCTCCCGACTTGATTCGTGCGCGTGATCTCCGTCCGGATGATCATCGGTCGCACTGTGCAGTTCCCTTCCCAAAAGATCACGATCCTTTCAGTGGGTTGTTCCCGGCCATAAACTATGGTCCCTTCATCACTGCACAGAATACGAATGTCACGGTTGCTGAGACACAGTGCCGGCTTCTCACCGGCTTCCCTCTTCATCCCGCAAATGCAGGACTACTGAACCGAAACTGTTTTCTCATTCTATCATTATGCGTTCGGGAAAACAAGGCGGAGTATTCGCCCATATGGCCGCGGTGTTTCTTTTCCTTCGATCAGCAGTGTTCGCCCCTTGCCCACAGCGGGCACTTGTCCCGGAGCACGCACTCGCCGCAGGTGGCCAGCCGGCCTTTTACCGGGTGATCCGCGATACCCATCACCGCCGTTACCGACTTGCCCGGAGTCATCATCCCTCCGGCGGTCAAGGCCAATCCGATCTTCCTGGGAGCATCCACCAGAGTCAGGATGTCTCTCTGGTGCTCCAAGGCGTAATCTCCATATCCCGGGCTGAACCGGGGCGTCACGAACATCTCCGGACGGCTGATGGCAAGGTCCTGCCGGATGATCTCCTCCGCCTCGTCTGCGGCATGCTCCGCCAGAAGCGATGCTCCCGTATCCACCACGGTGGCCAGGGCCATATCGGTGATCTGGGTCCGGCGGATCAGATCGTCGATGCCGGCGCCCAGCGTTACCGCCAGGACCGCCGCCTCCTCGCACCCTTCCAGATGGCGGGCGATGGAGATCCCTCCTTCAGGCAGTTCCTCCCGGAGCACGATCCGGTAGATCCCCCTGGGGTTGGCGTGCTCCCACAGGAGCTTTTCCGCCTTGGACATGAGAAGCTCCAGCTGCTCCCTTTCGTCCGCCTCCGCATGGAGGCTCTTTTTCCATTCCTCTCGGGGAATGGGCCAAGCGGTCTGCAGTCTCATGCCTCTTCCTCTTCCCTAAAACTCTTATCGACTCCCGCCAGATCCTTCACCACTTCGGAGGCGATGATCAGTCCCGCCGCCGGGGGCACGAAGGCCGTGGAGCCGGGGGCGGGCTTTTCCCGCCGGGCAGCCTGTCCGTTCTCCGCCTGGCCGGCTTCGACCTGACCGCCTTTGGCCTGGTCCGCGACCTCATCCCGTACAGGTTTTCTCGGTTCTTCCTGAGAGTAGACCACCTTCAAAGACTCTATGCCACGGGCCCGGCACTCCCGCCGGATCACTCTGGCCAGAGGGCAAACCGATGTGTCGTAGATATCCGCCACCTGAAGGGCGGAAGGGTCCAGCTTGTTTCCCGTCCCCATGGAGGAGATGATGGGCGTTCCCGCTGCCTTTGCACACTCGATGAGGGCCAGTTTCCCGGCCACCGTGTCGATGGCATCCACCACGTAGTCGAACGAAGCGAAGTCGAAGGCATCCCGATTCTCCGGAAGGAAGAATTCCTTTCGGGTCTCCACCCGGCAGTCCGGGTCGATCCGGGCGATCCGCTCCGCCGCCACCTCCACCTTGTCCCGGCCGAGGGTCTCTTCGGTGGCGATGATCTGCCGGTTCAGATTGGTCACATCCACCTGGTCGTGATCCACCAGGATCAGATTCCCCACACCGGAGCGGGTCAGGGCTTCCACCACGTATCCGCCCACGCCCCCAATACCAAAGACCGCCACCCGTGCGGCGGCGAGTCTTCTCATGGCGTCGGCTCCCAGGAGCCATTCCGTTCTCCGAAAGGCTTCTTTCATTATTCCGCAGATCGATCCGAACCTAGTGGGTGAACCCGTAGGATCCGGTCTTCTCTTGGTTGCACAGGACGTGGGCGTTCTTCAGGTCTTCCAGGCTCTCCCGGAAGTCCATGACGAAAGCCTCCGCCAGGTTGAAGGTCAGGTCCGCACGGCAGACGATCCGCTGAACGGTGACCTCCTCCGCCCCGTCGGGGAGAGGATAGGCCGGGACCTGCCAGCCGTGCATCCGCAGGCGGTCAGAGAGATCGTAGAGATTCCAGACCACCTTGGTGCCGTCTCTGTAGGTCGCATCCGGCTTCAGCTTATAGCAGATGATGGGCATGCGGGAGCCTTTGTTGTAGAGCTCGAACAGGCCGGTGTGCTCGATCCTGTCGCCGATCAGAGTAGCGATCTCCTGGGTCTTCAGATGGATGTGGCTGTAGCCCTGTCTTCCGAACCGGAGGAAGTTGTAGTACTGGCCCACGATCTGGCTGGCGCTTCGGGAGAAGTTGATGGCCATGGTGGGCATGTTGCCTCCCAGGTAGCTGACCTCGAAGATCAGTTCCTCCGGCAGATACTCTCTGCTCCGCCACACGATCCAGCCGACCCCCGGATAGGTAAGGCCGTACTTGTGGCCGGAGGTGGAGATGGACACCACGTTCTTCAGACGGAAATCCCACTCCAGTTCCGGCTCCGTAAAGGGGGTGAACATGCCGCCGCAGGCTCCGTCGATGTGGATCACCGGGTCGGGTCTGTCGGGATGAGCTTCGATATATTCGGTCAGTTTGCTGTCCAGCTGTTTGATGTCGTCATACTCTCCCGAGTAGGTGGTCCCCAGGATCCCTACGATGCCGATGGTGTATTCGTCCACGTAGTCCATTACCGTATCCATGTCCAAAGTCAGACTCTGGCTGGACACGGGGACTACTCTCATGTCCACGTCCCAGTAGACGCAGAACTTCTCCCAGCAGATCTGATAGGCGGCGCTGATGACCAGATTGGGTCTTTTGGTC
>CADBQT010000052.1 GCA_902796875.1 uncultured Eubacteriales bacterium | reverse complement strand
TTTGGGATTCCCTGCTCAGATCCTCAAACCATCCGATGGTGGTGTCCGTGTCATGGTTGCCCGTGCAGGCCACGCAGTTTTCCTCGTAGTTTTCCGGGAGATGAGGGTTGGTCGGATCGCCGTCGAAACCGAACTGGAGCACCCGGGTCCCGGGATACCCCGTATCCGCCAGAAGCTGGCGCACCCCATCGGTGATGAAGCCCAGGTCCTCGGCGATGAACCGCAGTTCCGACTCACCGTCGGCGGCCTGCTGTCCGGCCAGGCCGATGTCTTCCATCATCTCTTCCAGCCGACGGAACAGGTCCATTCCCGGGCCGGGGATCCACTCGCCCACCAGTCCGTTTTCCGCATCGGCGGGGATGGAGAAGTAGGCTTCGAATCCGCGGAAGTGATCCAGCCGGATGCAGTCATACAGAGAAAAACTCTGGCGGGCCCGACCCAGCCACCACCGGTAGCCGTCCTTTTTCATGGCGTCCCAGTCGTAGAGGGGATTCCCCCACATCTGGCCCATGGGCGTGAAGACGTCCGGCGGGCATCCCGACACCCGCACCCGGGCCCGGTCCCCGTCCAGCTGGAACATCTCCGGATCGGCCCAGCAGTCCGCGCTGTCGTAGGAAACGTAGATGGGCATGTCCCCAATGATCTTTACTCCCGCTTCATTGGCGTGTCCTTTCAGCTCGTCCCACTGGGTCGCAAAGGCAAACTGGACCCACCGGTAAAACTCGATGGTCTCCCTGTGCTGGGATCGGGCAGCCTTCATGGCTTCCGGTTTCCGATCCCGATATTCTTCCGGCCACTTGCTCCATCTGGCGCCCGAGTCGAATTTCCCCCGGAGAGCCATGAACAGGGCGTAGTCCTCCAGCCAGAATTCGTTTCTTCGGACAAAGGCATCGAAGGCCGTCCGGTCAAGGATCGCCGATCGACCGGCGCCCTTCTCGCTACTGGCGAGGCCCTCTCCGGCGGGCTTCTGCCCGGACTCCCCTGCCTTTGCACGCCAGCGGTCAAAAGCCAGGCGAAGAGCCTTCATCCGCCACCGGCTCAGTTCGATATAGTTCACCCGACGGGAGTCGACGGGCCCGGTCGTTTCGTCCGTCCCACGGGCCTCGGCCATGGCGCATATCTCATACAGCTCGGTCATCTCCTCCGGGGATCCGACGAAGCCGGTCACATCGCCTTTTTCGATCCCGGATCCGTCTGCCTCGTCTTCCGTCAGAAGCCCGGCCTGAGCCAGCTGGACCAGGTCGATGTAGTAGGGCTCTCCGGCGAAGCTGGACAGGGGCTGATAGGGAGAGCCTCCCCGGCCCAAAGGATTCAGGGGCAGGATCTGCCAGTACTGATGGCCGGTGTCGGCCAGCCAGTCGATGAACGTTTTGGCTTCTGCGGAAAAGCATCCGATCCCTCCCGGGGAGGGCAGGGAAAACACGGGAAGCAAAACGCCTTTTTTTCGGTTGTCTTCTCTTACATAGTTGTACATACAACGAGGGTATCACGGAACCGTCCGATTATCAACGGGTTTTGGGTTCGGTGCGAATAATGACGTACTGCTCTGGTCATCCGGGGCGCCCGATTTTGTGGTATACTCTGTACAGAACCAATCGATATAACTCTTCTGCTATCGAGGGGAGGTTACCCGTGAAAAAGAGTATTATGCGTAAACTGATGATCGTCACTTTGCTGGCGGCGGCCTGCTGTTTGAGTCTGGTCATCACAGGCTGCGGCGGAAGCAGCGAGGAAAGCGCCGATCAGGCCGCCGAGGAGACCGCGGTGGAAGAAACCACGGTGGAGGAGACCAAGGCCAAAGCGGCGGATCCCACCGAAGTGAAAGACGCCTTTTCCGCTTACCTCAAATACCTGGAGGACAACGCCGCAGACATCGAGGCCTATGAGCAGTCCGATACGGCATCCCAGTTTTCCTCCGGCAAGGACCGGCCCGTGTCCTTCTTTGATCTGGACGGAAACGGCGTCCCGGAAATGTTCGTCATGAAGATCGACCGTGGCGGTCAGGATTCCATGGGCGGCACAGCCACCATGTCCATCCAGACCTTCGAGAACGGCCGGCTCCAGGAAGTCCCCTACAATATCCGGCTGGGCAGCAGCGACAGCGGAGTGATCGCCGACATCAACGTGATCGCCGGCGGATTCTGTGAGTACGCCGTATATTCGGGCAAGGACGGACAGATCTACCTGTACAACACCACCAACAACGAAAGCACCTACTCCTGTCTGACCATCGCCAAAGCGGTGGACAGTGAGATCGGGTGCGATCTGGAAACGGCGGCACAGATCACGGGAGAAGAACACCCGGATTACGAGGGGGCCGATAGCGACCGTTTCACAGAAAACGGAAAAGAGCTGACCGCAGAGGAGGCCAAAAGCAAGCTGAACGAGGCTTTCTCTCAGATCGATAAGATGATCATCTATGGCGCGTCCACCTTTGATGGAGAATACTCCACTGACATCAGTCTCTGGAAACAGCTCGATCCCGACAAAGCGCTCAACATGAACTGTCAGAGCGCCATCGCCTATGCCGGGGAGCAGTCCAAATAAGTCTTACCCCCGGTTCCGATTGAAGTTGATCAGACATCCTGCGCGAACGATCTCCTTCTCCGTCTCCGTCATATCGGAGAGGTAGAGGGAGATCTTTTTCGGTTCGGAAGCGCCTGATCCTGCGGGGATCACGTAGGCCGGAATGTCCTGACCGGCGGAGTCCAGTGCTTTCAGGGCGTCCGGGACGTAGATCCAGTCGCCTGTCTGGAAGGGCGGTTCCCCTTTCATCTGGAAAGGCATCATGCCCCAGTTCATCACATTAGAGCGGTACCGTTTGGTGGCGTATTCCTCGCAGATGTTGGCCAGCCCGCCCAGCACTCTCTGGCAGCTGGCGGCCTGTTCACGGGCGGATCCGTCACCGGGACGGACGCAGTAGATCACCGATCCGATCTCCACAGCACCCGGATCCACATCCGGGGTGATGGCGGTGACTGCGGCGAGGGCTTCCTGCAGATCCTCCGAAGTCTCCCCTGCCTTTGCGCGGCGGGCTTCCTCCATGGCACGGACCGCCTTGGAGCGGCCCACGTACTCCGGATCTCTCCGGGACAGGGTGAACTCGGCCAGCCCCAGAGGATTGGAACGGTAGGACGAGGTCTCCCCCGAGGGGATCAGCTCATCGGTGGTGGTCACCGGGTCCATGATCCTGGCGCATACTTTCAGAAGAATATTGTCTGCCAGAGGCTCCTGCTCCGGCCAGTCTTTGATGTTGGGTCCGTAGATGAGATCCTCCTCCGGCCTGGCCTGGTCGAATCCCTGATACACCCGGGACTCGTAGACCGTCGGGTCGTAGTCGTAGGAAGGTGTCTCCCAGCCTTCAAAGACCTCCCCCATCTCCGTGGCCGCTGTCAGGGCTCCTCCGTTCGCCGCCGTGGCCGCGATGGACCGGGCATCCATGAGGGCGACCGCCGAAAGCTGACCGTCACCCGGCTTGGAGCCTTCCCGGCTGGGGAAGTTCCTGGTGGTATGGCGAATGGAAAGACCGTTGTTGGCCGGCGTGTCCCCGGCGCCAAAGCAGGGCCCGCAGAAGGCCGTCTTGACCACCGCCCCCGCCGTCATCAGGTCGGTGATGGCGCCCTTTTTCACCAGGTCCACGAAGACCGCCTGAGACGAAGGATAGACGGACAGGTTGAACACATCGCTGCCGCAGCTGGCGTTCTTCAGAATGTGGGCTGCGTCCGCCACGTTGCAGAAGTTGCCGCCGGCGCATCCGGCGATGATCCCCTGCTGGACCTGGACCCTGCCATCCACGATCTTATCCCGCAGAGTGAACTGGATGTCCGGGTTTGACGTGATCTCCCGGGCGTTTTGCTCCACAGCGTGGAAGATCTCCTCCGGATCCGCCTTAAGCTCCTCGATGGTGAAGGTGTTGGACGGGTGGAAAGGCAGGGCGATCATGGGCCGGATCTTCGACAGATCCACCTCCACGCAGCCATCGTAGTAGGCCACCTCGCCGGGATCCAGCTGGCGGTAGTCGCCTTCCCGCCCGTGCAAAGCCAGGAAGGACCGGGTATCCTCATCCGTCTTCCAGATGGAGGAAAGGCAGGTCGTCTCCGTAGTCATTACGTCCACCCCATTCCGGTAGTCGGTGGTCATGGAGGCGATGCCGGGGCCTGTAAACTCCATCACTTTATTTTTGACGTAGCCGTTCTCGTAAACGGCGCCGATGATGGCCAGAGCGATATCCTGAGGACCCACGCCGGGCTGGGGCGCGCCGGTGAGATAGACGTTGACCACGTCGGGATAGGCGATGTCCCAGGTGTCTTTGAGGAGCTGTTTCACCAGCTCCCCGCCTCCTTCGCCCACGGCCATGGTGCCCAGAGCCCCATAGCGGGTGTGGCTGTCCGAGCCCAGGATCATCTTCCCGCAGCCCGCCATCGCTTCACGCATGTACTGATGGATGACGGCGATGTGGGGAGGCACGAAGATACCGCCGTATTTCTTTGCCGCCGAAAGTCCGAAGACGTGATCGTCCTCGTTGATGGTCCCTCCCACAGCACACAGAGAATTGTGGCAGTTGGTCAGGACGTAAGGCAGGGGGAACTTTTCCATGCCGGAGGCCCGCGCCGTCTGGATGATCCCGACGAAAGTGATGTCGTGGGACGCCATGGCGTCAAAGGCGATCTGCAGCCTTGCCATGTCGCCGGAACGGTTGTGCTCCGACAGGATGGACCAGGCGATGGTGCCTTTCCTCGCCTCTTCCCGATCCAGTTTCCTGCCCAGCCGGGCTTCCGCCGCCAGCCCTTCCCCTTCGGGGATCAGTTCCGTTCCGTTGATCAGATATACGCCGCCTTCGTGCAGTTTGATCATTATTGTTTCCTCCCTGTGTATCGATCCGTTTTGAGAAGCGAAAGCGCTTCATCGTGGCAATTCATTATACCCTAAAACCCGGCATTGTTCACAAAAAAAGTTCATGACAATCCCTACCTTTTTGGGTCTAATTAAATTGACTTGCGAGAGGTGCGACCGGCAATTCACGCAACTAGCACGATCGACCGGATCGAGTAGGGGGAGATTTCCTCCCCCTCTCACACCACCGTACGTGCCGTTCGGCATACGGCGGTTCAACTCAAATAGTAATCGACA
>CADBQT010000051.1 GCA_902796875.1 uncultured Eubacteriales bacterium | reverse complement strand
TCACCATCGCCGCACTGGCCCGTTTCTATGCGGGGAAGAACTTCGCCCCAACGGTCAGTCTGGACGTGAAGTACGTACGACCGGTGCAGGTGGGGGACCGTCTGGTGGTCACCGCCAAGGCTACGGCAACGGGCAGGAGGATCATCCAGCTGACGGGAGAGGCCTACAGTCAGGAGACGGGGAAGCTGTCCGCCACGGCGGCTTCCGTGTACATGAACGTGGACACGGACAGGGAGCGCAACGAATAATCCGAATAAGGGGTTGCATAATTATTTAAAACAATGTATAATTAAACACGGGTAGCGATGCCCGCGTTTTTATTTGACGGGATACGCTGGCAAAAGACATAAGGAGATTTTGACAGATGATGAAAATGACAGAACAACCGGATGGTCTTCTGTATCTGGAGGACGGCAGCGTTTTTCGGGCAGCCGGATTTGGCGCCACGGGTACCGCTGTGGGGGAGCTTGTCTTCAACACGTCCATGACCGGATACCAGGAGATCCTCACCGATCCGTCCTGTGAGGGACAGATCCTGACCATGACCTATCCTCTGATCGGAAACTACGGCGTGAGCGCCATCGACGATCAGTCGGATCGCATCCACGCCTTTGGGCTGGTGATCCGGGACCTTTGCGAGGAGCCGTCCAACGCTCTGAGCGAGAAGAGCCTGGATCAGTGGATGAAGGAACAGGAGATCCCCGGGATCTTCGGATTGGATACGAGACAGATCACGAGAAAACTTCGGAAGACCGGGACCCAGAAGGCCCTGATCAGCACCGAAGGGATCACCATCGCCAAGGCGAGAGAGATCCTGGCCTCAGGCGAAATGAAAACGGACGGAATGAAGAACGTCTCCGTAAAAGAAAAGACCGTCATCCAGCCCTGCCCCCAGGCAGAGCTTCCGGAAGCAGAAGGCGTTTCCGATACGGTCCTTGATGTGGCCGTGCTGGATTTCGGCGCGAGGAGATCCGTGCTGGACGGCCTTTGCATGAGAAACTGCCGGCTGACCCTCTACCCCTACGGGACAAAGGCAGAGGAGATCATGGCCGATGAGCCTGATGGCATCTTCCTCACCAACGGCCCGGGAGATCCGAAAGAGGCGGAAGAGGCGGCGGAAGAGGTCCGCAGACTCATTCACATGAGCGAAAAACCGGTCTTCGGCGTGGGGCTTGGACACCAGATCCTGGCCATCGCCCTGGGGGGCAGGACGGCGAAGATGACCTACGGACACCGGGGTGGCAACCACGGAGTCTTCGATAAAGAAACAAAAAGATCCGATATCACCGCCCAGAACCACGGATATGAGGTCCTCTACGACAGCATCATCCTGAAGGGAATGGAGATCACCCACCTGAATCTGAACGATGGGAGCGTGGAGGGAATGGAGCACCGGGACTATCCCGTATTTTCCGTTCAGTTCCTCCCGGAGACGGCCCCCGGCAGTGTGGGCAGCGCCCGGCTCTACGACAGATTTATTCAGCGCATGAAGGAAGCCAAAGCAGGGGGTGAGGAATAATGCCGAAGAAACCATCGCTTAACAAAATACTCATCATCGGGTCCGGCCCGATCATCATCGGACAGGCGGCGGAGTTCGACTATGCCGGGACCCAGGCCTGCAAGGCCATCCGGGAAGAGGGGATCGAAACGGTGCTGGTCAACAGCAATCCGGCGACCATCATGACGGACAAAGGCATCGCGGACCGGGTCTACATGGAGCCTCTGACGGAGGAAGCCCTGGAGGCCATCTTGGAAAAGGAAAAACCCGACGGCATGCTGGCCGGCTTCGGCGGGCAGACGGGACTGAACCTGGCCATGGAACTGGAGGAAAAAGGGATCCTGGCCAAATACGGAACCAAGCTTCTTGGGGTCAACCGGGACAGCATCCGCAAGGCGGAGGACCGGGAAGCCTTCAAGGCCCTCATGGAGGAGATCGGCGAGCCCGTACCGGGAAGCATCATCGCCACCAGCATCCAGGAATGCTACGATTTCGTGGAGAAGGAAGGGCTGCCGGTGATCATCCGGCCCGCCTACACCCTGGGAGGGACCGGAGGCGGCATCGCCGAGACCATGGAGGAACTGGAGGAACTCTGCTATTCCGGCATGGAATCCAGCGCCAT
>CADBQT010000050.1 GCA_902796875.1 uncultured Eubacteriales bacterium | reverse complement strand
GCCTTTTCCGCAGCTTCCTTCAGACGCTGCATGGCCATCTTGTCCGCTCTCAGGTCGATGCCGTTCTCCTGGGAGAAGCTGTCGGCCATGAAATTCAGTACCGCTTCGTCGAAGTCGTCGCCGCCCAGCTTGTTGTTGCCGTTGGTGGCCAGCACTTCGAAGACGCCGTCGCCCAGCTCCAGGATGGATACGTCGAAGGTACCGCCGCCCAGGTCGTAGACCAGGATCTTCTGGGAGCCCTCGTCCTTATCCAGTCCGTAGGCCAGAGAAGCTGCCGTCGGCTCATTGATGATCCGCTTGACATCAAGACCTGCGATCTTGCCGGCATCCTTGGTGGCCTGCTTCTGGCTGTCGGTGAAGTAAGCCGGCACGGTGATGACCGCTTCATTGACGGTCTCACCCAGATAGGCTTCCGCATCCGCCTTCAGTTTGCCCAGGATCATGGCAGAGATGTCCTGGGGGGTGTACTTCTTCCCGTCGATCTGGACATCATAGGCTTCGCCCATGTGTCTCTTGATGGATGAGATGGTCCGCTCCGGGTTGGTGATGGCCTGGCGCTTGGCGGTCTCGCCTACCAGACGCTCCCCGTTCTTGGCAAAACCCACCACCGACGGTGTGGTACGGTTACCCTCTGCGTTGGTGATGACGGTAGGTTCACCGCCCTCCAGTACGGCAACGCAGGAGTTCGTGGTTCCTAAATCGATTCCTATTACTTTTCCCATTTTCTTGTCCTCCTTTTGGATGTATTGTGTTCAGCGGCCTGGCTCAACGGATCAGTTCACCACTTTGACCATGGTTGGACGGATCACTTTTCCGTTCAGGGTATATCCCTTCTGCATTACTCCGGAAACCTTGCCGCTCTCGTATTCCTCGGTTTCCTCTGTCATTACCGCGTTGTGGACGTTGGGATCGAAATCCTCGCCCAGCGCATCTATCTCAGCCAGCCCCGCCTTGTTCAGGCAGTTGGTCAGCTGGTTGAAAATCAGCTCCATTCCTTCCTTGAATCCATCGCCAGCCGGCTGTTCAAGGGCCCGTTCGAAGTTGTCCAGGACCTCCAAAAGCTCGGTCATGATCTTTTCGTTGGCGTAGGAATAGAGATCCGATTTTTCTTTCTCTACCCGCTTCTTGTAATTCTGAAACTCGGCCAGGAGCCGGAGGTACCGGGCGTCTCCCTCTTCGCCGGAGGATTCGCTCTCCTCCGAAGCTGTTGTTTCTTCGGCTTCCTCTGCCTTTGCTTCCCCGGTCTCTTCGGCCTCTTCTCCTTCGGAAGTCTTGGCCTCATCGGCGGTTTCCGCCCCAGTTTCTTCTGCGGTATCTTCTGCAGCCGCTTCCTCGTCCCGGACGATCTCTTCCTCGTCTTTCAAAGGCTCCTCGATGGGAATGTCCACCGGTCTGTCACTCATCTTCGTCTCCTTCCGTGATCATAAATGATTTGCTGATGTTATCGGTCAGGAACTCAACCACCGATGTCACTTCGTCGTATTTCATCCGGGTGGGTCCGATGACCCCCAGTTTGCCGACCATCCGACCATCCACGTGATAGGTGGCGGTCACGATGCTGCAGTCGCAGAACTCGGCTTCCTGGTTCTCTCCGCCGATGGTGACGATGATCCCGTCATCGGTACCGATCAGCTTCCTGCGGATGTCTTCCTTGCGGTCCATCATCTCGAAGAAATGACGGGCCTTTTCGATATCGCTGTACTCCGGGATGGAGAAGATGTTGGTCAACCCCTCCATATAGAGGTTGACGTTGAGCATGTCCTCCAGGGTCCGGATGAAGCCGGGCACGATGTTGTTCTGGAACATGGCCATGGCTTCCGCGTCCTCCCGGAAGGATTTGATGATGTCCACCTTCAGGGCCTCGCTCAGGGTCTTGCCGCTGTAGTTGTAGGTCATGTTCTTGGCCAGGACCCGCAGGGTATCCTCCGACGCCGGCTTGTCCAGCCGCACGGTGGTATTGGATACCTCTCCGCTGTCGGCCACGATCATCAGCACCACCGTCCGCTCGTCCACGGGGATCAGGTTGATGTACTTCAGCTTCTCCTGCTCCTTGCCCGGAGAAAGGGCAAAGGCGGTCAGGCTGGTGATCTCCGAAAGCACGTGGGCGGCCCGTTCGATCAGGTTGTCCAGTTCGGAAACGTTCTCGTACAGCCGCTGGGCGATGGCGTCCTTCTCTTCCTGGGTCAGTTCCTTCTTCTCCATGATCTCGTTGACATAGAGACGGTAGGCTTTCGCCGAGGGCACCCGTCCGGAAGACGTGTGGGGGTGAGTCAGATAACCCATCTCCTCCAGATCCGACATCTCGTTTCGGATGGTGGCCGGGCTGATGCCCAGGTCATAGTTTCTGGAGATGGTCCGGGACCCCACCGGCTCCGCCGTACGGACGAAGTCGGCGATGATGGCCTGCAGTATCTTTAATTTTCGTTCGCTCAGATCCATAATGGCCCTCCTGTCCGGTCAGCCGGTTCGGCCGTCTGTTGTTAGCACTCTTATTGTGCGAGTGCTAACCTCAAGTTAAATGTACCACCTATGACAACAGATGTCAATAGGTTTTTCAAAAGTTTCCGGGATCAATCCATGGGCAGAAACGCCCGCTTTTGGAACAGGTAGAGCCAGGATTCCTTCACCGGTCTTTCCTCGGCAAGTTCCAGCGCTTCCCGGTAGAGACGGATCTGCTCTCTATACCGGTCGGCGATGCTCTCTTCGTCATCCTCCCCCTGGATATAGCTGTTCTTGTAGTCGATGAGGACCAGCCCGTCCTCTTCCTCGAACCAGCAGTCGATGACGCCCTGGACGATGACCGGCTCCCCCTCGATCTCTTTTTTCAGGATGAATTCCTTCTCTCTGCAAAGGCGGGACGACCGGGCAGCCCGCTGCCCCTGGGGCAGATCAAAGAAGGCCAGGATATCCTCCAGGACCACTTCCTGCTCCTCTTCCGGTGTCAGTATCCCCTTTTGGACCAGGTCCTCTACGGCCTCTTTCAGATAGGGCAGGCCTTCTTCTGCGGCCTTGGGGAAATCGATCCGCTCCATCACCGCGTGCATGATGGTGCCGATCTGGGCGGCGGTAAACTCCGTCTCCTTTTCTCCGAACATGACCAGATCCGGGATGCGCACGGCAGGACGGGAGGCTTTCCTTGCCCGGGGGCCCTTCCCCTTCTGCGCCTCTGCTTCCATCTCCATATGGTTCAGTTCGCTGACGGAATACTTGGGCTTGATCCGTCCCCCGTTGCCGTGAGGATAGACAAAGGAAAGCCGACGGTCGATGATCTCCGACAGATCCTCCGATGAATGGTCTTCCTCTCCGTGCTCCCGCCACCAGCCGGTCTCTTCTTCCTCGTGCTCCCCGTCGGGACGGAAGCGGCCTTCGTGGACCTCCACCCGGGCAGCGTCCGGGTCCTCTTCCTCCATTTCCCGGAGCACGGGATAGATCATCTCCAGAAAAGATCTCTTCCCCTGCGTTTCCATGTCTCCCGTCCAGCCGGATGCGGTCCCGATGATCTCCAGTTTTTCCATGGGCCGGGTCAGGGCCACGTAGAGGATCCGGATCTCCTCCTCCAGGTCCTCGTCCTTCTTACACTCCCGGATGACCTGCTGGAGCAGGGTCCTTCTCTCCCAGTGGTGATCCCGGTCGATCTGGGGCAGGGCGATGGCAAAAGCTTTATGCATGATGGCCGGATAACCGCTCACCGAGGAACTGATCTTCTTCCCCGCTCCCGTGAGGATCACCAGGGGAAACTCCAGGCCTTTGCTCTTGTGAACGGTCATCACCCGGACCACGTCCTCTCCTTCGCCGGACAGAGAGGCCTCGCTGACCTTCTGGTCCGTCCGCTTCATGGCCTCCACATAGGCGAGGAAGCCGTGGAGCCCCAGATATCCGGTCTCCTCGTAGTCGGCACCCTTTTCCATAAGCAGGCGAAGATTGGACACCCGCTGGCGTCCCACGGGGAGAGAACTGCAGTACTCGTAGTATCCCGTATCGTAGATCAGCATCCGCATGAACTCGTCCAAAGGCACCGTCCGGCTGATCTCCCGCCACCGGTCGATAGTGTCCATCATGTCCAGGATCTTTTCCCGCAGGCGGGGATCCTCCCCTTCCCGGGCATAGTCCCGGACCGCCCGGGCGAAGCTGCCTTCTCTTCGGAAGATCCGGATCCGGGCCAGTTCCTCTGCGGTAAAGTCGAAGAACATGGAATACATGACGGAGATCAGGGGCACGTCCTGCTCCCGATTGTCGATGACCCGAAGCAGGTTGAGGAACACCTGGATCTCCACCGTCTCGTAGTAATCCCCTGCCGTCTCGCCATAGGCGGGGACCCCCTCGTTATTCAGATACCGCTCGATCTGATGGACCCCGTTCTTGCCCCGGGACAGGATGGCGATGTCCCCGTAGGTCAGGGGCCGGGGATTTCCGTCCCGGTCGTGGACGGTGGTTCCCAGCTGGCGGCGGATCACCTCTGCGACCAGAGCGGCCTCGGTCAGATCCTCCAGTTCCTCCTGCTTTTCCTCCTCCAGTTCCTCCAAGGCGGCATCTTCTGCGCCTTCTTTTCCGGCGTCATCCTCGTCTCCCTCGCCGCCCCGGGTCAGGGCAGGATCGATGATGTGAAGGGCCACGGGATCTGTGGGGTGAGGATCGTCGTTGCCATAAAGACGGGCATCCTCATCGTAGCCCTCCATGACTCCCTCGAAGATCCGGTTCACCACGTCCCGGATCCTCTTCCGGCTGCGGAAGTTGGTGTTCAGATCGATCTTCATGGACCGGTCGTCTCCCTCGTCCCGGTACCTCCGGTATTTGTCCCGAAAGATCTCCGGCTCCGCCAGACGGAACTTGTAGATGCTCTGCTTCACATCCCCCACCATGAACACGTTATTTCCCCGGGCGATGCGGTCCACGATCTCCTCCTGGAGGAGATTGCTGTCCTGGTACTCGTCGATGAAGATGTAGACGAAGCGGTTTTTGTATTCCTCCGCCGCCTGATCGTTTCCCAGGATCTCCAGGCAATAGTGCATCACATCATCGAAGTCGATAAGGTTCAGGTCTCTCTTCTTTTTCCGGTATGCGACCTCCGTATCCCGGACCAGGGACAGGAAGTATCCGGTATCGCCGGCAAGGCTCTTTAAGATCTCCCTCCATTCCTCCGGGGGCAGGGAAAAGAAAGGCTTCTTCACCCCATTGATGGCATCCTTGCCCTGATCTCTCAAGGCGTTCACCTGCTCCCTGACCTGCTCGAAGGCTTCGGTTTCGGCTTTGGTGGTCCGCATGGAATTATACTTCAGCTCTCTCACAGCCTCCCCAAGTTCATCCATATCAAGACTCGCCGCCGTTTCGGCCAGGGCCGCTACCTTCTCCGCATCCTGACGGGCCTTCAGGTAGATGCTTCCCGTCTCTTCCCTGTTCAGGATCTCCGCCGCCCCGGCAAAGGCTTCCTTGGCCTCGGCCAGAGCCTGCTCCGTCTTTTTGAAGATGAAATCCTCCACCTTGAGGGCTTTAAGAGGATCCTCTCCCCCAAGCTTCGACGTGGTGTCTTCCGCCCACTCCATATACCGGGGGATGCTCCTCATCTCCTTGTAGATCTTCAGGATATTTTCCTTCAGTCCTTCGTCGTTTCGATCGCTGCTGTAGGTACGCAAAAACCGGCGGAACTCTTCCCCGTCCTCTTCGAACCGGGTCTCGAAGACTTCGTCCACCGATTCCTTCAGCAGAAGGGCCATGCGGGCCTCATCTCCGATGGCCGCCCCCGGTTCCAGATCCGTCAGATGGAAGAATTCCCGGATCATCCCCTGGGCAAACTTATGGAAGGTCCCGATGCTGGCCTGGGAAAGGAGGGTCATCTGTCGGTGGAGAAAATCCAGGTCCTCCCGGCCATTTTCCGGATCTTCCTTTTCGATCCGCTCCGTCTCTTTTCGGATGGCCGTTTCCAGTTTGGCCTTCATCTCCGCCGCCGCCGCATTGGTGAAGGTGGTGATGAGAAACCGGTCCACGTCCACCCGGTCCTCAAGGATCAATTGTTTGATCCGTTCGATGAGCACCGTGGTCTTCCCGGAGCCTGCCGCCGCCGAAACCAGGATGTTCTTTTCTCTGGTCCCTATGGTATCCTGCTGTGCCGCTGTCCATTTCATTCTTTATTCTCCAGTTCTGCGAGAAGTTCCTCTACCCTTTTCCCCGTCCGGGGGTCCACATAGTCCGGGGCGATCCGGGCCGCCGGCTCCAGAACGAAACGCCGGTTGTAACAGTCCACATGGGGAATGTGGAGTTCCTCCTCATCCACGATCCGGTCCCCATAGAAGATGATATCGATATCCACGGTCCTGGGCCCCCACCGGATGGTCCGCACCCGGTCCAGATCCGCCTCGATCTCATGGATCACTTCAAGCAGATCCCAGGGAGAAAGCTCCGTCTCCAAAAGCAACGCACCGTTGAGAAAGTCCGCCTGATCCGTGACTCCGTAGGCTTTCGTCTCGATGAGATCCGAAACCGCAAGGACCTCTCCTGCCCGGCGGCCAAGTTCCTCCACCGCCCGGTCGAGATATCCTTTTCGGTCCCCCATATTCGATCCGATGGCAAGCAGCGTCTTCAACGGTCACATCCTCCCGTCTTCATCCCGAAGCGCCTCTCCCATCCGGGCGGCGTCCAGGTTTTCTCTCACGTCGTGGACCCGGGCGCAGGCGATGCCAAGCCGGGCCGCAAAGGCAGTAATGGCAAGGGTCCCCGAAAGCCGCTCTTCCGGTCCGGGAGTCTCTTCTCTATCTTCTCCGATCACCTTTCCGATCACCGTCTTTCTGGACACGGCGAGAAGATGAGGACAGCCCAGCTTTTGAAACCGATCCAGGTGGCGGAGAAGTTCAAGGTTATGCTCTTTGGTCTTGCCAAAACCTATGCCTACGTCGGTCATGATCTGGTCCCGGCCGATGCCCCATTCTTGCGCAAAGGCGATCTGCCGGTCCAGAAAGTCATAGACTTCCTCCACCACATCGTCGTAGCGGGGATCCTCCTGCATGGTCTCCGGTCGGCCGCCGGTATGCATGAGGACCAGGGCGGCGCCGGCATCAGCCACCGGGCCGGCCAGTTCCGGCTCGAAGGTCAGGCCGGAGATATCGTTGATCATGTCCGCTCCGGCCCGGAGGGCTTCCCTGGCCGTTTCCGCCCGGTAGGTGTCGGCGGAGATGATGACCTCGGGGCAGGCTTTTCGCACCCTTTCGATCACGGGGCAGATCCTGGCGATCTCTACTTCTTCAGTCACGGGAGCCGATCCCGGCCGGGTGGACTCTCCCCCGATGTCGATGAACCGGGCGCCTTCTTCGATGTGTTTCGCTGCCTTTTCGAAGGCCTCTTCCTCCCCTTCCGTTCGGGATCCCGAAAAAAAAGAATCCGGGGTCACGTTCACGATCCCCATCATCTCCATCCGGGAAAAGGAGACTTCCCGTCCCCCGGATAATCTCAGTTTCCAACCCATTACCGGAAGCCTCCCTTCATGGCCCGGACCATTTCCAAAAGTTCCATATCTTCAGCGGTCACCCGGATCCCTGCCTTGTGCTCCTCCCCGTCGGGATAGCGGACGGCGATGGCGATCTCCATCCCCTCGCAGAAATCTTTTTTTTCCACGGCATCGATGAAAGCCGGGACCTTAGGGTGATTTCTCTTGAATGTGGACCACGCCTGGCGGGCCCGAAACATCTGCTCAAGGTTCATTTTTTTCCTCCGAATGTGCTATAATGATGTCACGGCGCGGCGGGATCGCCGCACACGATCATTCTACTGGAAAACACCGGGGAGGTAAACAGAAAATGCGTGATTTTCACAGACCCACCATGCTCATGATCCTGGACGGATTCGGATCCAGGGAAGAAACTGAAGGCAACGCCATCAAGGCGGCCAATACTCCGGCTCTGGACCGGATCTTCAGCCAATATCCCCGCACCACCCTTAAGGCCTGCGGACTGGATGTGGGTCTTCCCGAGGGACAGATGGGCAACTCCGAGGTGGGGCATCTGAATATCGGCGCCGGCCGGATCGTCTATCAGGATCTGACCATGATCACCCGGAGCATCGAGGACGGGTCCTTCTTTGCCAACGAGGCCCTGCTGAAGGCCATGGCCCACGCCAAAGGCAACGGCTCCACCCTTCACCTTCTGGGGCTCCTCTCCGACGGAGGCGTCCACAGCCACATCACCCACCTTCTGGCCCTCATCGACATGGCCAAAAAGGAAGGTGTGGAAAAGCTCTGCGTCCACTGTTTCCTGGACGGACGGGACGTTCCGCCCCAGTGCGCCAACACCTACATCGATCAGCTGACGGCTCACATGAAGGAAGTGGGCCTTGGCACCATCGGCATCGTCTCCGGACGGTACTACGCCATGGACAGAGACAAGCGGTGGGAGCGTCTGGAAAAAGCTTTTGACGCCATGATCGGTGAAGACGCCCTCCACGCCCCCACGGGACAGGATGCGGTGCTGGCCGCCTACGAACGGGGAGAGACGGACGAGTTCGTCCTGCCCACCATCGTGGACGGCGCTCTTCCCGTCAGCGACGGGGACGCCATGATCATGTTCAACTTCCGTCCCGACCGGGCGAGAGAGATCACCCGGGCCTTTGTGGACAAGGATTTCGACGGGTTTGCCCGCAAGAGAAGTCCGGAAAACATCTGCTACATCTGCATGACCCAGTACGACGCCACCATGCCCAACGTCACCCTGGCCTGGCCGCCGGAGACGCCGGCAAACACCCTGGGCACCTGGATCTCCTCTCTGGGACTCACCCAGCTTCGCATCGCGGAGACGGAGAAATACGCCCACGTCACCTTCTTCTTTAACGGGGGCGTGGAAGAGCCCAACGAAGGAGAAGACCGGATCCTGGTCCCCTCTCCCAAGGTGGCCACCTACGATCTGCAGCCGGAAATGAGCGCCCCCCAGGTCACGGAAAAAGTGCTGGAGGCCATCGAATCCGACAAATACGATATGATCATCCTGAACTTTGCCAATGCGGACATGGTGGGCCATACGGGCGTCATGGAAGCTGCGGTCAAAGCCATCGAGACCCTGGATGCCTGCGTCCCGAAGATCGCGGACGCCGTGCTGGCCAAGGATGGACAGGTCCTCCTGACGGCGGATCACGGAAATGCGGATGAGATGATCGCCGCCGATGGAAGCCCCATGACGGCCCACTCCCTGTCCGACGTTCCCCTGGTCCACATCGCCGCCGAGCCCAGGGAGCTTTCTGACGGCGGTCGTCTCTGCGACATCGCCCCGACCCTCCTCACCCTCATGGGCCTGCCCATTCCGGAGGAAATGACGGGAAAACCCCTGGTGAAGTAGACATCCTCACCTGGAATCAATGCCATAAAAAGAAACCGCTCAGCGTATGAGCGGTTTTTTGTGTCTGCAGGTTCATTCCTTCCCGCAAAGGCAGGGGCTGTCTTTGGGACTATTCCTCCCAGAAGGCGCCGTTGCCGATGAGGCAGTCGTCCGCCTTGTCGCAGGTGTCGCACATGCCGCCCTCGATGTTCATCTCGTGGTTGCTGATGCTGACCCTGGAGCCCGGATCGATGGATGTGGTGATGAAGGCGTTACCACCGATGATG
>CADBQT010000049.1 GCA_902796875.1 uncultured Eubacteriales bacterium | reverse complement strand
GGCTGCCTCCGGCACAAGACCCTTGGGGCGGATGTAGAGAGCCTGCATATTCCCGTGGGTCTCCGTGACCACTGCGCCGATGACCGCACGATCTTCCTCCGTCGAGATGTGTTCCCACGCCGTTACCGGGTCTTTCCCCGGATCGGAAAGGCGGTAGTGCCTTCCGTCAAAGATCAGATCACTGTCCTGCCGGAAGATCCGGATCTGTTCCCGGATCTCTTCCCTCTCCTCCTCCGTCAGCATCTCCGGATCCAGTTCGTACCCGAAGGTCCCGGCCATGGCGACCACGCCCCGGGTGTGAAGGGAAAAACTCCGGCCGGTCATACAGGCCGGGTCCACCGGCACATGGCTTCCCATGGTGGAGGAAGGATACCCGAAGGATGTCCCGTACCGGATCATCAGCTGGTCCCCGGAATCCATGTTGTCGCTGCACCAGATCTGGGGCGCATACTGAAGCATTCCGGCGTCGAACCGTCCGCCGCCGCCGCAGCATCCCTCCACGAGGAGGTCCGGATACCGCTTCGTCAGCTCATCCAGCAGCCGATACAGTCCGGTCATGTAGTCGTAGAGGATCTTTCCCGGATCGGTGACCGCGGAAAAAATGTCCGCGATGCTTCGGTTGGCATCCCATTTCAGATAATCGATCTTTCCTTCGTCCAGGATCCGGCAGATCCGGCGAAGCATTTCCTCCACCACGTCGTCTCTGGAATAATCCAGCACCAGCTGATCCCGGCTCACCACCGGGTCCCGTCCGGGAGCGACCATGGCCCAGTCGGGATGCTCCCGGAACAGATCGCTTTCCTCGCTGACCATCTCCGGTTCCATCCAGATCCCAAACTTCATCCCCATGGCGTGGATCCGGTCCGACAGCTTCCCCAGGCTGCACCCCAGGCGCTTCTCGTTGGGTTCCCAGTCTCCCAGGGCCCGCCGGTCGTCGGTCCTCTCTCCGAACCAACCGTCATCCATGACGATCATGTCCATGCCCAGGCTCTTCGCCTCTTCGGCCATCCGGCAGATCTTCTCCCCGTCGAAATCGTAGTAGCTGGCTTCCCAGCTGTTCAGGAGCACCGTCCCCTGCCTTTGGGGGCGGCGGGTCCGACAGACGTGCTCCCGGATGCACCGGTGGTGGTTCTGGGAAAGGCGGGAGAGCCCCTCCCCGGAAAAACTGATGATCACCTCGGGCAGTTCCAGTTCCTCTCCCTCCTTCAGGGGATAGGACAGGCCCTCTTCCATGAGCCCCATCTGCATGCGGGTCTGGTCATACTGATCCTTTTCCATCTCCCCCAGAAAACCGCCGCTGTACACCAGCTGCATGGACCAGCACCGGCCGGCGTCCTCGGTGGTATGAGGCTCCATGAGGATCATGAAGGGATTGTACTGATGGGACGAAAAACCGCGTCGACTGCCAACGGCGAAGGATCCGTGGGTCACCGGCCCTCTGTCCGGGATCCGCTCCATGCCGTGGCGGCCGTAAAACACCATCCGCTCGAAATCGCCGTGAAGGAAATCCAGACAGGAGCTCTGGGCCTTTTCCACCACGATCTTTTCCCGGCCGCAAACGATGCCGCTGCGGGTGATGATGTCCAGACGGGGCAGCACTCCGTAGAGGAGTCTCACCTCCAGGTCCGGCGCCTTTCCCCGAAGAAGGATCTCCAGGGTCTCCGCCTCCTCCTCTTCCGCAAAGGCAGAGGGGAGCTTTTGGAGCCGATACTTTCCCGGGGTGATCTTCGCCGACACGAACCGAAGGTCGCATCCGAGATCTCCCTTTTCGTCCCGCACCACCAGGGCCGGACTGCGGAAATCTCCGTTTCCCCGGACCGGAAATTCCTGAGGCAGAACATCCAGCGACCAGGTCCTGTCCTGAGCCAGGTGGTGGGGATTTCCCGAAAAGCCTCTGTCCCGGAAAGTGAGCAGATGCTCCGCCGTTTTTTCGATCCTGCTTCCATAGTAAAGATGAAGCAGGTATCCGCTCGGGTCCGCTTTCATCTGGTAGGTGGAATGATCGGTATGGATCGTGATGATCCCGTTTTTTTCGTCGTACTGGATCCCCATAATGTCCTCCTGGATTAATCTTACCCCGGCATCCGGGACATCGCAAGAGATTTCCGGGGGTGAACCGCACCGGGATTTCCGGCGGCGCACCGCCCCGGGATGTGGTATACTTGGATGCATACAGAAAGGGAAGGAACTCCGATGACAGCGAAAAGACCGGAATTCACCGTCCTCGAGGGAGGTCGGGCTATGGATATCGACAGGGCGCAGCGCCACTTCATCTCCGCCTACGTGACGGACACCCGTCTCATGGGGGTGCTGGCCGTCTACGCCCACTGGCACCTGAACGCTTCCGATGATGAGGACGAGACCGCCTCCGCCTGGGGGGATCTCCACCAGTTCTTTTATATCGACTGCGAGGAGACCGGGCTGGAGACCTATCACGAGGTGAGGATCAGCGACCCTCAGGAAGTGGAGGACGTGGAACAGGCCATCATCGGCGGTCTCGGCGCGGCGAAGATCGACCTGAACGAGCGTGAACTCCGAATGATCATGTGCCATTACCGGGATTTTAACGAGAAGCACGGACTTCCCATGCCCGAAAAGGAATCCCACTACCGGTTCCTCTTCTCTCCGGACATGACCCCGGACAAACGGCAGGTCAGGGCGCTGATGAAAAAGATCTGTCCGAAGATCGTCTCCGAACACCAACTGATCAACTACTTCCTCATGCGGTGCTTCGGCAGGGATCAGGAGGGAGCCGCCTGGCTGGCGGCGCCAAAGGTCCCGGTGGATCTCTACGACCGGTATGAGCGGGCCACCTTTTGCCGAAACGTCATCGACCTTAAGGAGAAAAGGGAGGACGGCACGGCGGAATACCTCTGCGAATCCCTGGTGGAGGAAGACGGGCGTTATGATCTCATCGTTTCACTGGTTGAAACGAAGGGCCTTCGGGTCACCGGCGTCAGCCAGTGCTCCGCCCATCACATCAGCAATATGGAAGCCGCCCTTATGCTGAAGAAGTCGGAATTCGTCACCGTCTACGAGATCTTTCTCTCCGAGGAAGATCTGGAGGACAACCTGGGCGAATTCAGCATCGGCTTTCACGCCACCATGTCCGAATGCGAAAACGGAAGGCTCTTTATGGCCTTCCGTCCCAATAACGATCACGTGGATGATCGGGAATTCCTC
>CADBQT010000048.1 GCA_902796875.1 uncultured Eubacteriales bacterium | reverse complement strand
CTCAACTGAAAAAGCGCCACGCGCTGAAGCGCTGCGCTTTCTGTAGAGGGCCTGCGCGCCAAATCGTAGATTTGGGCAGGCCTCTCACCCTCCCGACGTCTTGCCGTTGACTTTGATGGTCTCGCCGTCGTGGAGTTCCTCTTCTTCCTTGATCTTCTTGCCGTCCCGGATCAGAAATCCGTAGAGCCGGGTCTTCCCGGGGATGATGTCGAAGTAATCGCAAAGATCCTGGCCGGTGGATCCGTCAGGAAGTTCGATATTCGCTACGTTTTTCCAGCCGTTCAGCTGTCTGACCGGCCCGTTGAAGAGCACTTTGATCTTCATGGAATGGTTTCTCCTGTTTCTGGGGTTTACCCCTGTCGGTTAGGCTTCCCGGTCGATGTACTTCCGGAAGACTACCTGGGCTTCCTCGCCGCTTTTGACTTTGTTGATGATGGCCCGGCCATCGGGAAAAAGTTTCAGGTCCGCGTCGTCGCAGACGAAGGTGGTGAAGAATTTTTTCTTTTCCGTCCGGCCTTCTGCGGAGAGCCGCTCCACCGTGCCGTCGTAGTCGAAAGTGCCGTCATCTTCCGGCGTGATCTGGTAGGCATCGTGACCGCAGAGAGCGGCGGAGTAGGTCTTCTGCCGCTTTTCCAGGCGGGCATACCGGTGCCTTCCACAGACCGGACATTCCGGATCCTTGTCCACGTCGAAGAATTCGGTGTAGCTGTCCCAGGCGTCCAGAGAGATGGCCTGATGGAGCAGGGAGTCGGATCCGGTAAGGATCTTCATGGCCTCCGCCGCTTCATAGGACGCCACCATATTAGTGATGGGGCTGATGACCCCCACCGTGTCGCAGGTGTCGTAGGTCCCCTCTTCCGGGAGTGGCCCCAGAAGGCATTCCAGGCAGGGTCCATCTCCGGGGAGGACGTTCATCACCATGCCGCCGCTTCCCACCACGCCGCCGTAGACGTAGGGGATCCCCAGCTTGTCGCAGGCTTCGTTGAGGAGGTAGCGGGACTCCAGGTTGTCCAGACCGTCCACCACCACATCCACATCGCCGATGAGCTTCTCCACATTGTAGGGATTCATGTCCACGATGCGGGCATCGATCTCGATCTCGGAATTGATCTGGGTCAGACGGGCCCGGGCGGCTTCCGCCTTGGGGGTCTGGTCCTGAGCATCCGCTTCAGTGAAGAGCATCTGCCGCTGAAGGTTGGTCACCTCCACGATGTCCCGGTCCACAAGGCGCAAGAATCCCACCCCGGCGCCGGCCAGCATGCTGGCCACCGATGCGCCCAGGGCCCCGATCCCGATAATGCACACCCGGCCGGAGGCCAGCTTCTGCTGACCCTCCCGGCCGATGGCGAAAAATATCTCCTGTCTGTGATACCTTCCCGGCATAACCTTTATTCCTCTTCCGGGATCGCCGGATTCTTCCGGATGTCTTCCATGGTCTCTTCGAAGTCGGAGCCCAGGAAGTATTTCTCCGGAACGTTGGGATTCGGCTCACCCTTGGCCAGGGCGTCGATACCGGCCTTGACCTTTTCCGGACGGGCGGGGAGTTCGTGGATCCGCACGCCTACCGCATTGTTGATGGCATTGATGACCGCCATGTGGTCTCCGGACTGGAAGGCCTCGGAGCCGCCGGAGGAACCAAAGGGGTTGGTGTCTCTCGGCGTGCACATGTGGATCAGCTCGATATCGTCGGGCAGCATGTTCGCCGTGGCGATGCCCATGCCCGCCAGATTGTTGTGCTTCTTCACATCGTCGTAGTCCTCATAGAGGGCGTATCCGATGGAGTGGGCGATGCCGCCGTAAGCCTGACCGTCCAGGCAGACCGGGTTTCCGATGACGCCTACGTCGTCCACGCAGACGAACTTCTCCACGGTGGTCTTGCCCGTTGCCTTGTCCACGGCCACGATGGCCAGGTACAGGGAGTAGGTGAAGGCCGGGGTAGGCTCGCCTACGCCCGTATCCGGATGGAGGTCGGACAGGGTGCTGTCGTCGGAGTTGGTGTACTGAGCGTCATACCGGGTGGGAATGCCCTCGGCCACCATCTCGTCGTAGGTCCGGTAGGTGCCGTCCGGTTTTCTCATGGCGTTCTTCAGTTTCTCCACTGCCAGGACCGTCGCCTTACTGTTCATGTAGTGCTGACGGGAGGATGCGGAGGAACCGGAGTCCACGCCGTAGATGCTGTCGTTCTGGCGGAGGATGATGTCGTCTCTCGTCACGCCGAATTCCTTCAGCGCTTCCAGGGTAATGATCAGAGATCCGGCGTCGCCGCCCTGTCCCACATCCTGCCAGGTATCGTACTTGATGAATTTGTTTCCGGGAGCCAGCTCAATGCCCAGGGTACACTGGTCCGCCGCGCCCTCGGTGACGTTGTAGCCGCCCCATGCGATGCCGACGCCCTTTTTGACGTCCTCATGGGATTCGTTCCACGCGGCGACCTCTGCCTTTGCCTCTTCGTAGATGGGCCGGAGCTTATCCATCATCTCTTCCATGGGATACTCACGGAAAGGCTTGCTGTTCACGTTCAGGTCGCCCTCTCTGGCCACGTTGATGTAGCGGATGTCGAAGGGATCCATGCCGATCTCTTCCGCCATCATGTCCATCATGGCTTCGGAGCAGGTGTAGGACTGAGGCGAACCATATCCCCGGTAGGCCGTGCCGTAGTTGTGGTTGGTGGTGGCGACTCTGGCCAGTCCCTTGACGTTGGGCACGTTGTAGGGGAAGTAGGTGAACCGGGCCGGTCTCCAGGTCAGGTCGTCACCCAGCTCGTTGTAGGAGCCGTGGTCCAGACCGAAGTCCCACTCGGCGGCGATGATCTTGCCGTTCTCGTCGCAGGCCAGGCGGGAGTTGGAGAAGGACGGCGCACGCTTACCGGTGTAAGCGATGTGCTCCTGATAGCTCATGGAAAGGGCAATGGGCCTCTTGTCACAAGCCTGGCAGATCTCCGCAGCCAGGGCGTACGACTGTCCGAAGGTGGACCAGCCGAAAGATGCTCCCGTGGGGTTGGCGATGATCCGGATCTTCTCCGCCGGTATGCCTGTGGCTACCGAAACGTCTCCCAGGTGAGCGCCGATGGCCATGGCCTTACAGTGGATGCAAAGGATGTCGTCCTTGTCGAAGTAGGCCTGGATGGTGTCGGATTCGATCTGAGCGTGAGGCTCTCTCTGGGAATAGAAGCTTCCCTCCACGACGTGGGGCGCCGTCTCGAAGAGCTTGTCCGTATCGTGGCCCGCTCCCTTGATGGTGGGCTGGACGCACCACATGTTCGGGTG
>CADBQT010000047.1 GCA_902796875.1 uncultured Eubacteriales bacterium | reverse complement strand
GGCTTATTCTTTCTCTTTCTCCTGGAGCGCCACCGCAGGCAGCTCCAGCTTCCTGTGGCATCGCTTCTCGTAGCGGGCCACCACCCGCTCCAGGGCCGGGCCGGACAGTCCTCTCAGGTAGATCCTCCCCTGGGTCCCCGGGTAGTACTCGGCGGCGATGAACACCTTTCGTTCCATCTCGTCGGCTTCCGGATCCCGATGATCCTCCGGAATCCGCCATTTATCTTCGATCCTGGTCATGATCAGGCAGAACCGATTCATGTCCTCGGTCTTGAACATGATGTGGAAGGTCCCCGTGTAGACCGGGACCCCGGAGGATTTGTCGAAGCGGTGCAGCCTCTGGCTCTTCCCCTCCTCATCCATGGCATAGAACACGTCCGGCGTCAGGTAGTTGGGGTCCATGACCCTGCGGACGACTCCGTCTCCGGAGCTCCTCCTGTTGGCAACGAATTCTGCGTATTTGTCGATCAGACTGGCCACTGTTTCTTCCTCCGCCTGTATTTTACCACGGATCGACCATCCCTGTACGTTGATTGTGTGTAGATTATATGGGCACAAATGACCGTTGACTTGATTCTGTGCCCAATGTATACTGGTGCAAAGGCATAAGCCATGCACACAATCGGAGGTTTATCATGAATAATCCTGAATTTAAGCACAGTTCAAGCGAAAGTTTATATACACAACTCTACGATCATCTCCGGGAGGAGATCGCAGGAGGGGCTATCCCTGCCGGACAGAGGCTCCCCTCCCTTCGCCGGATGGCCGACGCTTCCGGAGTCAGCGTGACCACCGTCCGCCTGGCCTACGAGCAGCTGGTGGCGGAAGGGTACGTGATCAACCGGCCCCGGTCCGGCTACTACGCCGCCGAGGGAATGAGGGATCGGAGAGTTTCGGAAGGCGATGCTCCCGGCAAAGAAAAGGGCCTGCCCTACGCCAAAGACGGCGAGGCCCATGCTCCCACTTCTCTTCAGGCCCCCAAAGCCATGACCGACCCGGCCACCTTCGACTTTGGGAAATGGAGGAAGTGCATCGCCCAGGTCCTGAACAAGACCCCCGATCTGCTCCTCACCGAAGGCGACCGCCAGGGAGAGCCGGCCCTCCGGGAGGAAGTGGCCCGGTACCTCTACCGGTCCCGGGGAGTGGTCTGCGGCCAGCATCAGGTGGTCATCAGCGCCGGTACACAGCAGCTGGTCAACCACCTGGCCCGGCTCCTCCGCCTTATGGACATCGAGCATGTCTGCACCGAGGATCCCGGTTATTCTCCCGTCCGGGAGATCTTCCGGGACTGGGGATTCAGCATCAGCAGCATCCCCGTCCGCAAGACGGGCCTGGAGATCGAAAAGCTGCCCACAAACATCCGCACGGCGGCCTACATCTGCCCCCAGAACCAGTTTCCCACCGGGGCGATCATGCCCGTGGAGAGAAGGCACATGCTTCTGGACTGGGCCGAGGCCAACGACAGCCTGATCATCGAGGACGATTACGACGGAGGTCTGCGAAACTCCGGAGTCACAGCACCCACCCTGCAGGGCCTGGACCGGGGCAGGCACGTGGTCTACATCGGGACATTCTCACCTACCCTCTTCCCTGCGGTCAGGATCAGTTACATGGTCCTGCCGGAGAGGATGGCGGAGCTTTTCGATACCATCAAGGACAAGTACGACCAGACCAGTTCCAAGACGGAGCAGCTGACCCTGGCCATGTTCATGGAGGCGGGCTGGTACCAGTCCAACCTGCGGCGGGTCCGTAAGCTCTATGCGGGGAAACTAAAGGAGGCCCTTGCCGCCATCGGGGAGGCGGATGAAAACGGTGCCTTCGTCAGGGCGGAAAATACCCAGTCCGGGGTGAGCATCACCCTGAAGATCGACACCCACGCCAGGACCATAAGCGAAGGGACCTCCGGCGGCGCCCGGGCCGACGAGATCCGCCAGGAGATGGCCGACCGGATGATCGCCTCCGCCGCGGATCTGGGCATCAAAGTCCGGGGGATCCGCCAGATCAGCCGGGGCGGCAAGATCTATCTCATCTTTTACTACGATCAGATCCCCACGGATCAGATCCGGTCATCGGTGAAGGCCCTCATCCAGCGGTTCAAGGATTCAGTCATGAAGGGCGGCCTGAACATGCCCTCCGTCTACGAGGTGATCCGCCTTTCTGACGGGAGGCCCCAGTTCCTCCCGGAGCATTACGCCCGTCTGGAGAACTCTCTGGGGAGCATCGGCATGGCCGTGCCCTTCACCTGCGACCAGCTGGCCGGGAGCATCCACGAGCTGGCCACCGAGGGGAAGATCCGGGATCACAACCTGAAGCTTGAAGTGGACGTAAGCGGACACGGGATCCTCTATCTGAACCCGACCCACTACCCCACGGAAGACCAGTACCGGGATGGGGTCCGGACCGAGCTGTTTCGGGGAGAGCGGAAAAATCCCAACGTCAAGATGATGGATCAGGCCCTTCGGGATGCCACTGACCGGGCGATCCGGGAGCACCATCTCTATGAAGTGATCCTGGTGGATAAGGGCGGATCCATCACCGAGGGGAGCCGGTCCAACATCTTCTTCATCAAAAAAGGAGAGGTATTCACCTCTCCCCTTCATCAGGTCCTTCC
>CADBQT010000046.1 GCA_902796875.1 uncultured Eubacteriales bacterium | reverse complement strand
TCGTTCAATCTAGCAGATCCGGGTCCCTTCCGGAACCATGTCGTCCACGAAGATGACTTTGCATCCGCAGGCGTTGTTGGTCGCCGCCAGGAGCATGCCCTCGGAGGTGACGCCGGTCATTCTGGCCGGAGCCAGGTTGGCCACCACGATGATCTTCTTGCCCACCAGCTCCTCAGGTTCATACTCGCCCTTCAGGCTGGAGACGATCACTCTCTCCTTCAGACCGTCGAAGAGGGTGAGCTTGAAGTTGCTTCTGGCTTTGCGGATCTCCTGGCACTTCAGGACTTTGCATACCCGCATATCCATCTTGAAGAAGTCATCGATGGAGATCTCCGGTTCCGTCACGGGCGCGACCTCATCCGGCTCGCCGTAGACACGCTCTTCCTTCTTCTCCTCCTCGGCCGGGGCCAGAGCCGCCTGGGCCGCCGCCTTCTCTTCTTCCGTTTCGGGATAGGAGAAGTCCAGCAAAGGCAGGAACCGCTCTTTGTCGATGGCGTAGAGGAAGAGGTACAGTCTGGGACCTCTCTCCTTGTCGATGAGCATTTTGTAGACGCTCTTGAAGAAGGCGCCCTGGAGCTGCTTCAGGTTCTCCGCATCGTCGCCGAAGATCTGCTTCGGGATGGCATAGAGCTCCGCGTTGAGAGCGTCCAGATCGTACTCCTCTTCGGAGAGATACTTGTACAGCAGCTCGATCTCCTTCTTGCCGTTTTCGTCCAGGCTGTTGTAGGTCTCCCAGTCACGGTATTCCCGGAGCTTGTTGGCGTTCTCCGGCGCGCACTCCTGCAGCCAGAACTTGGCCCGATCCAGGCGATCCTTGAAGTCCTCGTACTTGTAGGGCTGGTCGATCTTCTCGAAGACCGTTTCGATCATGGGCACGTTGAAGTCCACGATGGAGCCCAGCTGGACCAGCAGGGCCATGGGCACCGTCTTGATCCGGGTGCCGAAGGGAAGGCTGTTTTCCATGACCGTCCTGTCGTGGTCGTTGGCCGTCCCGTCCACATACTGGTTGTATTTCTTGTCGAACTCGAAGTACTGGCGGAGGATCTCCTCGTCGAAGCAGAAGTTAAAGGCCTTCTGGGGCTCGGCACGGGAGTACAGCCACAGGATGATCTCCGGCTCGTACAGCTTCAGCAGGGTCTCCGGGGTCAGGTTCAGGCCGGAGGAACCGGACATCTTGCCCGTGGTCCCCTTGATGCCGATGAACTCGTAGCCCACGAAGACGGGAGCCTCGTAGCCGTAGATCTTCTTGCAGATGACTTTGCTGGTCTCATAGGAGCCGCCGGGGGACGCGTGGTCCTTGCCGCCGGGCTCGAAGTCGACGCCTTCGTACATCCACCGCATGGCCCAGTCTACCTTCCAGGCCAGCTTGCAGTTAAAGTCTTTGGTGAAGTCGAAAGTCCCGTGATGTCCGCACTCGCACTCGTATTCCGCCAGGGTGCAGTCATCGGAGATGGAGTTGATCTTCGTGGTGTCCTTGCCGCACTCGGGGCAGAAGATGCTGGCCGGATAGTAGGCTTCCCGCTCGCCGGGCTGGGCTTCCTGGGTCCGGAAGCTGTCCAGGATATCGAAGATCTCGCCCCGCTTTTTCAAGGCGGTGATGATGTGCTCTTTGTATTTGCCGCTGCGGTACATGTCCGCCTGATAGCGGTAGTCCATGGTGATGCCGAACTTGTCGATGGACCGCATGAACTCCTTCTCGAAGTAATCGGCGTAGTCCGACTCTTCCGTGCCGAAGGGGTTGGGCACGTCCTTATAGGGAAGGCCGATGTAATCCTCGAACTTGTTCTCCGGATCTACTGCGCTGACGTTGGCCGGCACTTTACGGAAGCGATCATATTCATCCCAGGAGAAAAGAAGCCGGGCCTTTTTGCCTTTGCGCTCGATGGCCTGGCACACGAACAGGGCCGTGGCGATGTCCCGGAAATTTCCGATGTGGATGGAACCCGACGGGCTGATCCCCGCCGCGCATACGTATTCTTCCTTGTCCGGATTTCTCTTGATCATCCGGTCTGCGATCTTATCTGACCAATGCATCTGCTTCCTCCTGTGCTTCTTCCAATGCTCGCCCTACTTGATGATCTTCATGATCTTGTAGTTGACGACCCCGTCGGGGATCTCTACCTGGACCGTGTCACCGGCTTTGCAGCCGACCAGGGCCTTGCCGACGGCAGAATCCGTGGTGATCTTCCCGTTGAAGGGATCCGATTCCGTAGCGCCCACGATGCTGAACGTAGTCTCTTCCTTGGTGTCCGTGTTCTTGACCTTGACGTCCAGACCGATGCCGACCACATCGCCCTTCACGTCCTCTTCCTGAACGATCTTCGCCTTGCGGAGCATGTTCTCCAGATCTCTGATCCGGTCTTCGTTTTCCGCCTGCTCGTTCTTCGCGGCGTCGTATTCCGCGTTCTCGGAAATGTCTCCGTAGGAGAGGGCTTCCCGGATCCTGTCGGAGATCTCGGGACGTTTGACCGATACCAGTTCCTTCAGTTCGGCGTCGATCTTATCGTAGCCTTCCTGTGTCATGATGACTTCTTCATTGACCATATTTACCATAATAACCTGCTCCTTTTCCCAGATTGGGGATTCTCTGATACGAATGATAATTATATGCGAATCAGCCCGGATTGTCAACGATTCCGGGGGTAGATATCCCCCATGCCCTTTGGTATAATGGATTTACCCTGAAGGGTCGCCCGAAATGATCCGGAGGGGCCGCATATTATGAAAGTGAAAGGATGGTAAGATCATGGCAGACAGATTCGACGTCAGGGGCTCCATCGTAGCTCTCATCACACCGTTTCATGAAGACGGGAGCATCAACTTCGACAAGCTGGAGGAACTGCTTGAGTTCCACATCGCCGGGAAGACGGACGGCATCCTGATCCTGGGCACCACCAGCGAATCCCCCACCTTCACCTGGGAGGAGGATTTCGAGATCGTCAAGCGGTCGGTGGAGGTCTGCAAAGGCCGGATCCCCCTCATCGTAAACGCCGGGTCCAACGACACCCGCACATCCTTCGAGAAGGCGGAGCGGTTCACCAAGGCGGGCGCCGATGCCCTGCTCTGCATCTCCCCCTACTACAACAAAGCCAACAAGGCCGGCCTCTATCACCACATCTACGACGTGGCCGATTCCGTGGACATCCCGGTGATCATCTACAACATCCCGGGCCGGACGGGCATCGGGTTCCCCATCGACGTGATGGGCGAGCTGGCGAAAAAGGACAACATCGTCGGCTGCAAGGAGGCTTCCGGTGACATGAGTTATGTGGCCAGGCTGGCAAAGGCAACGGAAGACCACGAGTTCCACATCTGGAGCGGCAACGACGACATCACCATCCCCATCATGTCTCTGGGCGGCAGCGGCACCATCTCCGTATGGGCCAACCTGATGCCGGAGAAGGTCCACGAGATGACCTGGGATTACCTGGAGGGGCGCACCGCAAAGGCAACAGCCACTCAGCTGGAGTACCTGCCCCTGATCAACGACTTCTTCATCGAGGTCAACCCCATTCCCATCAAAGAAGCCATGAACATGGCGGGCATGGGCGTAGGCGGATTCCGGCTTCCCCTCTGCGAGATGGAAGAAAAGAACCGGGCCGTGCTGAAGGCGGAGATGGAGAAGATGGGCCTGCTGTAAGGGCCGGACCCGATGAAGAAGCGAAGAAAGGAAAGACCGATATGAAAGTAATGATCGCCGGCTACGGCCGGATGGGCCAGCTGATCGAGGAGACCCTTGCGGCCTCCGGGCAGGGAGACGAGGTGACGGCCCGGGTCGATCTGGAGAAAAACGATGCCGCCGGTATCATCGATAGCACCTCCCTTGCCGGGATGGATAAATGCGCCGATCTGATCATGGATTTCAGCAATCCGTCCCTGACGGACGAACTGATCGCCTATGCCACCCGCACCAAGACCCCACTTCTTTCCGGGACCACCAACATGACCGTGGCCCAGATGGACGATCTGCAGGCGGTGGGAGAGCTGGTCCCGGTGATCTGGAGTTCCAACTACTCCTTCGGGATCAACCTGTTCCGCCACATCCTGGAGGAGATCTCCCCGGTGCTGGCCGGATGGGATGTGGAGGTGTCCGAGACCCATCACAACCGGAAGGTGGACGCCCCCAGCGGCACGGCCAAGACGCTGATCCAGGCCATCGATCCGGAAGGGGAATGCGCCCTGGTCTTCGGACGTGAGGGAAACTGCGGTGAGCGCACAAAAAAAGAAATCGGCGTCCATGCCCTCCGCGGCGGTACTGTCGTCGGGGAGCACAAGGTCGATTTCTTCGGAAATGACGAGGTCTTCGAGATCACCCACAAAATGGGCAGCCGTCAGATCCTGGTGGACGGAGCCATCGCCGCCGGAAGGAAACTGCTCCTTCGGGAGCCCGGCTTCTACACCATGGATGACCTGCTCTTCGGATGATCCTCAGTTCTCGTTTTCGGGTTCCTCATCCTCTACGACCATGAGGCCCTCGAATTCCTTGATCACATCGTTAAACTCGTTTTCATCGGCGATGTCTTCCATGTGGAAGTCGTCGCCGTCTTCTTTGTAGCGATAGAGGTAGACGTCTTCCGTTCCCAGAGGATTCAGCGCGATGTATTCCTTGCCCTTCGCTTCGAACACACCGAGGATCCCGCATTCCTCTTCCGTCTCGTCATCGAATTCCAGGGTGATGATGTCTTCTTCCGCGTATCCGTATTTTTCTGCCATTGTTACAGACCTCCTGTTGTTTTTCTGTACTATATCATTTCTCCCCGGGAGAATCAATACCCGCCTCACCGGCCGGCTCCGCCGGTCCGCCCTCCGGCGGCCCTGCCGCCTGGCTCTGAAACCACCGGCAGACGCTGCCGGCGGCCCGGGCGTCCATATGGTCCGCGGCGGCAAGCTGCTCCTCCCCGTCCTCCGACAGGGCGATCCGCCGGATCTCCTCCACACTCTTGAACTGATTCAAAAGGGCGTTCCTCCGGGTAGGGCCGATGCCCGGGATCTCGTCCAAAACGGATCCTTTGGCGTGCTTGCCCCGGAGTTTTCTGTGATAGTCGATGGCGAACCGGTGGACCTCCTCCTGGATCCGGCCGATGTAACTGAACAGGAGGGGCTTGTCCGCCAGAGGGATCTCCAGAAATTCCTCGTGCTCCCGGGCATCCGTCGCTTCGTGCTCCCGCGGGCCCGCGCCCTCGTGCTCCCGGCGGAAAATCAGCGCCCGGGTCCGGTGCCGGTCGTCCTTGACCATGCCCACCACCGGGATGGGCAGCTGGGCCGCATCGATCACCTTAAGAGCCGTGGTCACGTGACCTTTGCCTCCGTCCATAAAGATGATGTCCGGCAGGACCGCAAAGGATTCGTCTCCCTGGAACATCCGGGTGAACCTGCGGGAAAGGACCTCCTCCATGGCGGCGTAGTCGTCCTGGCCTCCGGCGTAGCGGATCCTGAACTTCCGATAGCTCTTCTTGTCCGGTTTGAGCCCCTGGAACGCCACCATGGCTCCCACCGTGTCCACACCGTTGGTATGGGAAATGTCGTAGGCTTCCGTCCGGAATTCCCGGCCGTCGTATCCCGCCTTTCCCGTCTCCGGATCCAGGCTGTCCGCCGGAGTCTGGCCCATGGCGGCAAGGACGGAATAGATCTCCCGGCCCAGATCTTCTCTTCTCTGGCGGGCGGAACGGGCCCGTTCGTCCACGGTCCGCATCATTTCCGAGGCGTCCCGGGTGGCCATCTCCACCAGGGCCCGCTTCTCCCCTCTCTGGGGGCAGTGGATCCGGACCCGGCGGCCTGCCCGCTCGGACAGAAATGCTTCCAACGCCTCTCCGTCCTCCAGATCACAGGGCAGGAGGATCTCCTTGGGCATCTCCGGCAGGCGGCTGTAGTGCTGGTTCACGAAAGCGGAGATCAGCGGCCCGTCAGCATCTTCGCCATCGGGCATCTCCATCTCGAAGGTCTCCCGGCCCACCAGCTTGCCTTCCCGGACGAAGAACACGGCCATATAAACATCCTCTTCTCCCCGGACGGGGATCAAAACGTCCGCTTCCTCCCCCCGGTGCATGACCACACGCTGGGTCTCCGCCAGGGCTTCCGCCGCAGCCAGATAGTCCCGGTACACCGCCGCTTCCTCGTAGTTCATGGCCTCGGCGGCGGCCTGCATCTTCCGCTTCAGTTCGGTCTGCAGCCTTTTGCTCCGGCCGGAAAGAAACTCTACCGCGCCCTCCACGGCCTCGTCGTACTCCCGCCGATCCGCTTCACCGGCGCAGATCCCACGGCATTGGCGGATGTGGTAGTTCAGGCAGGGACGAAAGCCTGCAGGAAAAGCGGTGGCTGAGCACCGCTTCAGGGCAAAGCTGTTGTTCAGAAGATCCACGATCCGGTTCACCGCGCCGGCATCGCTGTAGGGACCGAAATACCGCCCGTCATCCCGATCCACGTTACGGGTCTTGACGACGCGGGGCCATTCTTCCTTGGTGACTTTGATGTAGGGGTAGGTCTTGTCGTCCCGAAGAAGGATGTTGTACTTGGGACGATATTTCTTGATGAGATTGCACTCCAGGATGAGGGCTTCCACCTCGCTCCCGGCTTTGATGTACTCGAACTCAGCGATCTGATCCACCATGCTCCGGACTTTCGGGTCCAGATTCCGGGAGGACTGGAAATACTGGCGGACCCGGTTTCTCAAAGAGATGGCCTTACCCACATAGATCACGTTTCCCAGTCTGTCTTTGTGAAGGTATACACCGGGACAGTCGGGAAGCTTTTTCAGGTTTTCCCGGATATCAAACATGAGCTTTCCTCAATTCCTGTCCAGGGGATCATCCGGATCGTCTTTGCGCTGGACGATCCTGCCCGCCAGCAGATCCTCCAGCTCCTGAGCCGTCATCCTGCCGTGGCGTCTCGGCTGATTGGGATCGGGAGGCGCAGGGGTCTTCGGAGCGACCGGTTTTCCCGCCGGCAGCTTCTCGGACCGGGTGATCTCCGGCGCATTGATGGCTTCGTATTCTTCTTCCGTCAGCCGGGCAGGTCCCTGAGGAATAGGCACATCCGCCGGTTCTCCCGTCACTTCGCTCCACTCCGCCGGGGTCATCCCCACGCCGGCGGAACGCATCTTGACCAGCTCCGTGCGCATGTCTTCCTGCTGACCTTTGCGGTCTTTTTTGCGGCCACGTCTGCCTTTGATCGCGCCCAGGATGATGAGCAGCAAAAGCACCGCCGCCCCGCCGATGACCCAGGGGGCCTCGTTGTCCGCGATGCCGATGACCGACAGGGGCCCGCCCTCGGCGACGCTTGCCGTCGTATATAGGGTCTGGACGCCGATGGGCCGGAACGAACTGTCGTAGGCGTAAACTTTACCCACGGCAGTCCCCTCTTCCACGGGAGCCTCCACCTTGGTCTTATCCAGCACGATCTCCGTGGTGATCCCCTCGAGCAGTTCCTCGTCCTTGGGCATCATGATGGTCAGGTCCCGTTTCGGGGCGATGTCCACCTTTCGCACGCTGCCCTTCTTCACGCCCTGGGCGCCGATCACGCGACCTGCGGAAACGATCACTTCCCTCTGGAAATGATCGAAGGCATAGTCCCAGAGTTTGATGGCGTCGGTGAACCGGGTCGTATCGTCGTCGGCATCCAGGATGATGACGATGTATTCCATGTCATCCCGTTTGGCGGATCCGGCATAGCAGCTTCCCGCCGTGGTGGTGAAGCCGGTCTTGATCCCGTTGCAGCCCTCGTAGCCCAGGTCTATCTCCGTCCCGTCCTCCAGGGCGATCTTGGTGTTTTCCCAAAGGCAGAGGTTGGTGTTTTTCAGTTTCCTTACGGGAGTCTTACTGGTCGCCGGAATGGTGTATTTCTTCGTGGACACCACTTCCCGGAAGGTCTCGTTGCGCATGGCTTCCGCGGCGATGAGGGCCAGGTCGGATGCGGTGGTCTTGTTCAGTTTGTCCGGGTCATCGTTGAGCCCGTTGGGGTTCCTGAAGTCGGTATGCTCGGTCCCGCATGCCTTTGCGCGTTCATTCATCATCTCGCAGAACTCTTCTTCGGTGCCGCCTGCGGTGATGGCCAGCATCTGGGCCGCGTCATTGCCCGACTCCAGCATCATGCCGTAGACCAGCTGCTCCACGGTGAACTTCTCCCCCTTCATGAGGCCGATGATGCTGCCGGTGAGGTCGATCCCCTTGGGGACGGTCACCTCCTGATCCATGTCCAAAGTCTCCAGGACCACCAGACAGTTCAGGATCTTGGTCACGCTGGCCGGCTCCCTCACCACGTCCGCGTTCTTCTCATAGACCACCGTTCCGCTGCCGGATTCGATGACGATGGCGGACCTGGCGTTGATCTTGGGGGCGTCTTCCGAGGTGGGATCGATGGTGGGATAGATCTCCTTTTCCGCGCCAAAAGACGGCACTGTCCCCATCAGGAACAGCGCCGCAATTGTCACACAAACGATGATACCGGATAAACCGTGTGCTTTTCTCATTATCCCTCGATCCTGTCGTTAATGATTATTTGTTCTCCGCCTCGAACTTCTTCATGAATTCGATGAGGGCATCCACGCCTTCCTCGGGCATGGCGTTGTAGATGCTGGCCCGCATGCCGCCTACCGTCCGGTGGCCGCCCAGGTTGTGCAGTCCTTCCGCCTTGGCCTCTGCGACGAACTTCTTCTCCGCATCCTTGTCACCGATGACGAAGACCACGTTCATCAGGGAACGATCTTCCTCACGGACCGGGCAGCGGTAGTAGTCGCTGGCGTCGATGAAGTCGTAGAGTTTCTTTGCCTTTGCAACGTCTCTTCTGTTCATCTCCGCGATGCCGCCGATGCTCTTGATGTACTTGAAGACCTCGCCGGATACGTAGATGGAGAAGCAGTTGGGCGTGTTGTAGGCCGAGTCTTTCTCCACGTGGACCTTGTAATCCAGATAGGTGGGGATGTCCGCCGGAGCGTTGCCCACCAGATCCTCACGGATGATGGCGATGGCGATTCCCGCCGGAGCCACGTTCTTCTGGACGCCCGCCCAGATGACGCCGAACTTGGTGACGTCGATCTCCTCCGAAAGGATGCAGGAGGACATGTCCGCGACCAGGGGGATGTCTCCCGTGTCCGGAATGTAGGGGAAGTGGGTCCCGTAGATGGTGTTGTTGAAGCAGATGTGGACGTAGTCCGCGTCGGGTCGGATGTCATCCTTGGTGATCTTGGGGATCCAGGTGAACACGTCGTCCTCGGAGGAGGCGATCACCTTGGCGTCGAAGCCCATCTTTACCGCTTCCTGATAGGCCTTCTTGGCCCAGGAGCCGCTGACCACAAAATCGATCTTGCCGGACTTGACCGCCAGGTTCAGGGGAACCATGGCGAACTGCACCGTGCCGCCGCCCTGGACGAACACGACCTTGTAGTTGTCCGGAATATTCATGATGTCACGGAGGGAGCTCTCCGCGTCAGCGAGGATCTCCTTGAACTCTGCCGACCGGTGGCTCATTTCCAGCACCGATTCTCCACATCCGTGGTAGTTCAGAAGGTTCGCCTGCACGTCTTCCAGCACGGGAAGGGGCAGCATGGACGGCCCTGCGGAAAAGTTATATGCTCTTTCGTTGCTCATGATTTACCTCCGTTATCTCTACATCTTATGGTTACGATGGTGGATGGCCCTGCGGCCGGTCCACACTATTTGATTATCCCACACTCGCCCGTTCTCTTCAACCTGTTTTTCCCCGGGCGGGCGGTTTTTCCCGGTCGGGGACAGCGGTCTTTTTCTACGCCGCCGGCGGTTTTTCCCGGGGGCCCCCGTTGTTTTGCCGCACCCGATGTGGTACAATTTTTCCAAGCGGCCCGCCTGCCGGACCGCAATCTATCGGAATACCGCAAAGGCGCGAAATGCGCAGATCAGCGAGGTGAAACCATGTACAACATCGGAACGTTCAACAAGATCTCCCCTGTGGGACTTTCCCGTCTCACGGACAACTATGCCCTCGTGGAAGATCCGGATGCGGCCAACGGCATCATCCTGAGAAGCTACGACATGCATGAGATGGATTTTTCGGATAATCTTCTGGCCATCGGCCGGGCCGGCGCCGGGACCAACAACATCCCCGTGGACAAATGCGCCGAGCAGGGCATCGTGGTCTTCAACGCCCCCGGAGCCAACGCCAACGCCGTGAAAGAGCTGTGTCTGGCCGGCATGTTGCTGGCCGCCCGGAACATCCCCGCAGGTCTGGCCTGGGCCAAGACCCTGGTGGGAAGCGAGGGTGTCGGCAAGCTCATCGAAAAAGGCAAAGGCCAGTTCGCCGGAACGGAGATCATGGGCAAGACCCTGGGCATCATCGGCCTGGGCGCCATCGGCGTTCTGGTGGCCAACGCAGCGGAGCAGCTGGGCATGAAGGTCATCGGCTACGACGCCTTCTACGGCACCAAAGCCGCCCACGCCCTGTCCCCCACCGTCAAGGTGGTGGAAGATCTGAAGGATCTCTATCCTCACTGCGACTATATCTCCATCCACGTTCCCGCCAACGACCAGACCAAAGGCATGGTCAACAGGGAAGCCTTCGACCAGATGAAGGACGGCGTGGTCTTCCTGAACTTCTCCCGGGACAAGCTGATGAACGACGACGACCTTCTGGCCGCCATCGATTCCGGCAAGGTCGCCCGGTACGTCACTGACTTTGCCGATGACACGGTCCTGAACGCGGACAAAGAACAGATCATCGTCCTGCCCCACCTGGGCGCATCCTCCGCAGAGGCGGAAGACAACTGCGCATCCATGGCAGTGGATCAGGTGATGGATTATCTGGAGAACGGAAACATCGTAAACTCGGTGAACTATCCGGCCATCTCCATGGGTCCCAAAAAAGCCACCCGCCTCTCCGTCATCGCCAAGGCGGACGCCGGCGCGCTGGAGAAAGTCTCCGCCGCCTGCGATGCCAACGCGGACATCATGAGCAAGACCCAGGGGGACTACACGGTCATCCTGGCGGAGACCGCCGGTTCCATCGACGCCGACAAGATCTCCGGCGACGGGATCATCCGCGTCCGGGTGATCCAGTAGGGCACCGCCGGCCGGGCGCTGAGCGCAGCCCGGCCTATTATTGGTCGGCACCTGTAAACCGATCTACTGCGTCAGAGCCCCCGTTGCCTTTGATTCTGTCAGACAACGGGGAATTCTTTTCTTTCTTGATTGACAATTTATTCCATTTCTGTTATATTATCTCACAACCCGTTGGGTGTCGGACATAGCATACGGAGAAAACCCAATCGTTTATCCCGTTTACTGTCAGATTGCATTTCTGCCGGACACTCTGTCAGTCTCCCTCGGGCACATACTGACAAATCAATGCTCGTTAGAAGCTATAGTCAGTAGCCTTTTGGGATTTACTGTTCTCTTGAGGGCCACATCTGGGCGCTGTCAGTAAGACAGGGGCATTCAGCCTTGATTCCCCGGTCCTTTACTGACACGCACGGATGATGCATTGATATTCAACAGTAAAACCGTATGAATCATACTTCTCAACCCACGAAAGGAACCACTGATATGCATCCATTAGAGAAATTACTGACTGACCTTTTGAAAACACGAGAGAATTACAGTAAAGAGTTATCTGCACTGCCACCGGGGTCTTTGCTTTACCAGAGGAACCACGGATCGGATCAGTTTCTGTATGCGAAGAGGTCTCGAGGCAAGCGGCAGCGTAGTGGCATCACCAACGATCGGGAGATGCAGGCGAAGCTTGCGCGAAAGGCGTTTCTGGAGAAAACCATTCAGGCGCTGGATCACAACATCGCCTGTTTGCAGGCGGCGCGGGATGGATGGCAAGACTGCGACCCGCAGAAGATCATCAGTACTCTGGGAAGGCCCTACCAACAGCTTCCGGGAGAGTATTTCTTCGAGTGGGGGCAGCTGACCATCGACCTGCATCTGGATGAAGAAGCAAAGGCAAGGGTGGCGAGGCACAGAGACTGGGGCGAGCGCCCCTTTAATCAAAGCACCTACAGGCCGGAAGAGAAGACCCAGACGACTTCACGGGGACTTAAGGTCCGGTCCAAGTCGGAGGTGGCGATCGCGGAAATGCTTTACCGATATGGGGTCCCGTTTCGGTATGAGCAGGTGCTCACCACGGACACCTCGGATTTTGCTCCCGACTTCACATTCGAGGATGGGAACTGGAATCCGTTTTATCTAGAACACGCAGGCATGCTGGATGACCCGTCATATGCGGATCGTCACATGCGAAAAATCTGGCGGTATCACTCGGAGGGGATCACCATGGGCAAAGATCTCCTGGTGACCTGGGACCGGGACGGAACGCTGAATATGCCGACGGTCGAGGCGATCATCCTCAACGAGATCATCCCCCGGCTATAGGCCGGGACCGGCCGGGCGTATTGGCGCTGCCCTTCCTACACCCCGGTCCTGCGGCAGAGGTCGGCGATGACACAGCGATCGCACTCGGGCTTCCTGGCGCTGCAGCAGTTCCGGCCGTGAAAGATCAGACTGTGATGAGCCTCGGACCACCGGTCCTCAGGCAAAAGATCCATCAGGGCGTACTCGGTTTTGAGTACGTCCTTTTCATTGGCCAGGCCGATGCGGCCCGCCACCCGGAAGACATGGGTATCCACGGCGATGCGCTGATGGCCGAAGCCCACGGAAAGCACAACGTTGGCGGTTTTTCTCCCCACTCCGGGCAGAGCCACCAGGGCGTCGTAATCCTCGGGCACGATCCCGTCGTGCTTGTCGCAGAGTTCCTGGGACAGGCGGATGATATTCTTCGACTTGGTCCTGTACATGCCGATGGTCCGGATCAGATCCATCACGGCGTCCTGATCCGCGGCGGCCAATGCCTTTGCATCGGGGTAGGCGGCGAAGAGCCCGGGAGTGACCTTGTTCACACTCACGTCCGTCGTCTGCGCGGAAAGAGCCACGGCGATGAGCAGCTCGAAGGTATCCTTATGATGAAGGGCGCACTCTGCCTGGGGATACTCCTTGTGGAGCAGATCCAGGATCTCCGTCACCTGTTCCGGCGAAAACGCCTTTGCTTTTTTCTTTGCCATATGCTCCTCCCGGGACACTTGCCCCCGTCATTTAAGAATCCGACTTCCCGATTATATCACAAGAATATGACCTCATCACAGTAAGCCGCCGGGAATTGTGGTATACTGAAACCAGAAAAAAGCGAACAGGCCGCCGGCCAGGCGGTATGACATGGGAAAAGGAGGCTATGATGTTATCGAAAAAAGTGAAGGACCTGCTCAACGCGCAGGTCAACGCGGAATTCTACTCCGCCTATCTGTATCTGGATTTTTCCAACTATTATAAGGATGAAGGTCTGGACGGCTACGCCAACTGGTACATGATCCAGGCTCAGGAGGAGCGGGATCACGCCATGCTCTTCATCCAGTATCTCCAGCAGAACGGCGAGTCCGTCACCCTGGAGGCCATCGACAAACCGGACAAGAAGTACAAGAGCTTCATCGATCCTCTGAAGGAGGGCGCCGATCACGAACGTCTGGTGACCGGGCTGATCAACACTATCTACGGCGCAGCCCACAAGGACAACGATTACCGGACCATGCAGTTCCTGGACTGGTTCGTCAAGGAGCAGGCGGAAGAGGAAGAGAACGCGGACGACAATGTGAAGAAGTTCGAGCTCTTCGGCGACGACGCCAAGGGCCTGTACATGCTGGACAGTGAGATGAAGGCCAGAGTCTACACGGCCCCGTCCCTGACCCTGGACTAGCAGGACGCCCGTGATGGGGCGGACGGTTTCGACCGTAGACCCCAGCCATCGCCCAATAAAAGAGGCTGCCGATGAAGCAGCCTCTTTTTTCGTGCCTTTGTTTCCTCGTCTTAGAGATTCGGTCCCTTGAATTTGATCTTCTTCTGGGCAACGAACTGTCCATCGCCGGACTGGCCGACATAGTCCTTGCCGTCGAAGACCAGCTTGCCGCGGCAGTAGGTGGCCACAGGATAGCCCTTGAACTTGGACTTCTCCCAAATGGTGTGGTCCAGCGCGCCGTGCTGGTTCTTCTTGTTGTTGACGATGAATTCCTTCTTGGGATCGTAGACGACGATGTCCGCATCCAGGCCGACCTCGATGGCGCCCTTGCAGTAGTCGATACCGAAGAGTTTCGCCGGATTGGTCGCGGAGATCTCCACCGCCTTATTGAAGGAGATCCGACCCTTGTTGGCTTCGGACAGGATGTAGGGATACATGTTCTCGATTCCTGCGCAGCCGTTGGGGATGGTGGTGAAGTTGCCCTTCTTGCCATCCTTGGTCTTGATGCCCCAATCCTTTTCCTTCTTCAGGAACGGGCAGTGGTCGGTCGCCAGAGTGGAGACCGCACCGGTCTTGATGCCATTCCAGAGAGCATCCTGTGAGGCTTTGCCCTTCATGGGCGGCGAGCATACGAAGTCGCGGGCTCTCAGCCGCAGCTCGGGGATGCCCTTCTTGTAGACTTCCTTGGTGAAGTACAGGTACTGGGGGCAGGTCTCCGCAAAGATGGGATAGCCTTCGGCTCTCGCCTGAGCGACTGCCTCGACGCCCTGCTTGTTGTCCAGGTGGACGATGTACAGGGGAGCACCCGCCATCTTGGCCAGGTTGATCGCCCGGACATCCGCCTCACCGGCAACGTCTTCATTCTTGGACATGTAGTGGTACCACGCATCGGTCTTGCCCTCTGCCAGGTACTGCTTGATCAGGGTGTTGTTCACGTCCCTGTTCTCCGCGTGTACGCCGACCAGCGCGCCGATCTTCGCCGCGTGCTGCAAAGTCTCGAAGAACTGACCATCATCTACGCCGAAGTCATAGACCATGAATACCTTGAAGGTGGCAACGCCCATCTTCATGCACTCGTCCATGGAGTCCAGCATCTTCTGGGAAGTGACATCGCCTACGCCAATGTGGTAGGAGTAGTCGACTGCCGGGCCGTCCTTCTTGCAGATCTTATCTCTTCTCTTCAGGGCTTTGTCCATCGTCTCGCCTACGCCCTGGAGGACGAAGTCGAATACGGTAGTGGTGCCGCCGCAGGCTGCGGCCCGGGTGCCGGTGAAGTAGTCATCGGTGGAAATGGTGCCGCCAAAGGGCATGGCCAGATGGGTATGTCCATCGATGGCTCCGGGAAGGATCATCTTGCCTTTTGCATCGATGACCTCCGTATCCTTTTCGGGT
>CADBQT010000045.1 GCA_902796875.1 uncultured Eubacteriales bacterium | reverse complement strand
GGAAGGCGTTGACTTATCCGGCGACAAGATGGCAATGCAGCGCTTAAAGGAAGCTGCGGAAAAGGCCAAGAAGGAGCTTTCCAGCGCTCAGACCACCAACATCAACCTGCCCTTCATCACCGTCAGTGAGAACGGCCCCCTGCACCTGAACATGGATCTGACCAGAGCCAAGTTCGATCAGCTGACCGAAGGACTGGTCAACCAGACCGTCGAGCCCATGAAGAAAGCCATGGCCGACGCCGGCGTGACCAACAACGACATCTCCAAGGTCATCCTGGTTGGCGGTTCCACCCGGATCCCGGCGGTCCAGGATGCGGTGAAGAAGATCACCGGCAAAGATCCCTTCAAGGGCATCAACCCGGACGAATGCGTCGCTGTGGGCGCAGCCATCCAGGCGGGCGTGCTGACCGGTGAGGTCCACGACGTCCTCCTGCTGGACGTCACCCCTCTGTCCCTGTCCATCGAGACCCTGGGCGGAGTGGCGACCAAGCTGATCGAGAGAAACACCACCATCCCGACGAAGAAGAGCCAGATCTTCTCCACGGCTGCGGACAATCAGCCTGCCGTAGACATCCACGTCATGCAGGGTGAGCGGGATATGGCTGCCGGAAACACCACCCTTGGCCGGTTCCAGCTGAGTGGCATTCCGCCGGCACCCCGTGGCGTGCCCCAGATCGAAGTCACCTTCGACATCGACGCCAACGGCATCGTCAACGTCAGCGCCAAGGATCTGGGCACGGGCAAATCCCAGCAGATCACCATCACTTCTTCCACCAAGCTGAGCGAAGACGAGATCAACGCCAAGGTGAAGGAAGCGGAGCAGTATGCGGAAGAAGACAGGCAGCGCAAGGAAGAGGTCGAAGTGAAGAACCAGGCGGAGACCCTGATCTACGAGACCGAGAAGAACATGAAGGAACTGGATTCCGCTCTCTCCGACGAGGAGAAGAACGACATCAACGGCGCCAAGGACGCTCTGTCCTCGGCTCTGGAGGCGGGGAACATCGAGGACATCAAGGCCAGGACCGAGGCCCTGACCGAGAAGTTCCACACCATCTCCTCCAAGATGTACCAGCAGGCCCAGGCCGCGGGCGCAGGCCCGGATATGAGCGGCATGGGCGGAGCGGCCGGCCCGAACATGGGCGCCGGTCCTGACATGGGCGGAGCCTCCGGCGGCAGCGCTTCCGGAGACGATAACGTAGTCGATGCGGACTTCGAGGTCGTGGACGACGACGAGGAAAACAAATAAACGAAAGTAAGATTGAGAGACGATGGCAGAGAAAAGAGATTACTATGAGGTGCTGGGCCTGAAAAAAGGGGCCAGTGACGATGAAATCAAAAAAGCCTTCCGTAAGCTGGCGATGAAGTATCACCCGGACAAGAATGCGGGGGATAAGGAAGCTGAGGAGCGCTTCAAGGAGATCAACGAAGCGTATGCGGTCCTGTCCGATCCGGAACAGAAATCCAAGTACGACCAGTTCGGTCACGCCGGAGTGGATCCCAACAGCTTCGCCGGCCAGGGTTTCGGCGGCTTCGAGGACATCTTCGATATCTTTGGCAGCGCATTTGGCGGCGGTTTCGGCGGCTTCGGCGGTTTCGGCGGCCAGGCCCGGCGGAGCAACGCTCCCCGCAAAGGCAACGATATCCAAAAGTCCATGACCATCGACTTCACCGAGGCGGCCTTCGGCGTGAAGAAGCAGATCAAGCTGACCAAGTACGTCAAATGCAAGACCTGCGGCGGCACCGGAGCCGCCCCTGGGACCTCGAAGAAATCCTGCCCCAACTGCGGCGGCACCGGAGAGATCCGGACCCAGCAGCGGACCCCGCTGGGCATGTTCCAGAGCGTGTCCCCCTGTCCGGACTGTAACGGCACCGGCGAGATCAACGAGTCTCCCTGTCACGACTGCGGCGGCACCGGCCGGGTGAGAGATACGGTGAAGATCACCGTCAACATCCCCGCCGGCGTGGACAACGATTCGGTCATCCCCATCCGGGGACAGGGGGAGCCGGGGATCAACGGCGGACCGGACGGCGACCTCTACATCGTCATCAACGTCCGTCCTCACAAGCTCTTCGAGCGGAAGGGACAGGACCTGTGGCTGGAGTTCCCCATCTCCTTCGATCAGGCTGCCCTGGGGGACGAGATCATCGTGCCCACCCTGGAGGACAAGGTGGCGTACAAGGTGCCTGCCGGCACTCAGCCGGGGACCGTGTTCCGCCTGAAGGGCAAAGGCATCAAGAACGTGCGGGGAAACCGCAAGGGGGATCTGTACGTGAAGGTGTCCCTGGAAGTGCCCACCAAGCTGAACAGCAAACAGAAAAAGGCGGTCAAGGCCATGGGCGAAGCCGTCACCGACGAATGCTACCAGAAGAAGAGCGGATTCTTAAAATCCATCAGGGAATTCTTCTCGTAAGCGGAAGCAGAGAACCAAAGGGCTGTCTTGCCGGATCCCGGCAGGGCGGCTCTTTTTTCGTGGGCCGACAGGGGAGAGAGGATCGGAAACAAAAAAGAACATATGTTCTTGACGGGTGAAAACGAGAAGGATATAATTGAGGATGGGAGCGGGGATAACTTACATCTTGAAGAGACCGACAGCATGCAGGGGGATCGTCATGAGAAGGGTACGAAAGAATATCGATGTGATCGCCACGTTTCGCGACGGGAAACCGCCGCAGCCCCATCGGTTCCGGGTCCGGGACAGATATGACAATGTTCACGTCATCCGGATCGGACAGATCGTGAACATAGAGAAATCGAAGGTTTTGGGTGACGAGATCTGGACCTATCAGTGCCAGGGAATGGTGGGAAACACCGAACGGATCTATGTGATCGAATTCAATCTCCACCACGGCCGGTGGCAGCTGGTCAAGATCTGATCCGACAGGCTCCGAAGAGACAGGATCCTGTGGTGGAGGATCAGTCCTTTTTCAGCTTGGCGAGAAAGTAAAGGGTCATGGCGCCGCCGAGGACCAGGAAAGCATAGCCCATCTTCGGACTGTTGCTGGGGAAATACTCGGTGATATAGGCCAGGCCGGTGATGGCGACGACCATTCCGCCGCCTGCGCAGAGAATATGGAGTAAAGTCTTGCCGTAGTTCATGGGATCCCTCCTGTCGATGGAATCTATTTTAGCATGGGCCCGGGAAAATGAAAAGGGAGGCCCGGAGAAGGGAGTATAAAGTATTAACAAAAAAGGAATCTTTTGACAAGTGGAAAAAAATGGTGTACAATTACTTCCATGTGAATTGGTTTTTACGTGGGAGAAATGATATGCACGATAAAAATGGAATGAGAAGAGGGGTCAGTTTTCTGGTCGCCTCGGTGATGGTGGTGATGACACCCTTTGTGTCTCTGGCGGCGGAGCCGGGGGCGGCATCTGAGGAAACCCAGGCGACTCAGGCCACGGAAGCGGTTCAGGCGACCCAGGCTACGGAAGCCCTCAGCACCGTTCAGGAAACGGAAGCTGCGGACCCGGTCCAGGCCACCGACGTGACCCAGGCGGGAGAAGAAGCGACCCAGGCCTCGGAGGAGGCCCAGGCCCCGGCGGATGTATCGAAGAAGATCATCACCGGCTTTGATGATATGGATACGACGGCCTACTACTTCGAGGGAGAGCCCACGGAGGAGGAACTGACCAAGTTCCTGCCGGAGACCATCATCGCCTACATGGGCGAGAATAAAGACGAACAGAAGTTGGCTGTCCGCTGGACCATCGTAGAGGACTACCAGGACAGCAGCTTCTATTTCTATTCCATGAAGCCGGTCTGGGACGAGGATGTCTATCAGCTGGCTTCCGGCATGGACCCGGAAAAGGACGTTCCCTGGCTTCTGGCCTTCCGTCAGAGAACGGAAGAGGAGATCAAAAGCGGGGACATGGAACCGGTGATCCCCATGGATGATGCGGAGGAGATCGAGCCTTTGTACACGGAAGAGGAGGGCCCGGTGGATCCGGAGAAAGCCCAGAAGACCTCTCTGGCCGATGTGCTGGGCAAGTTCACCGAGAGCAGCTACGCCGTCTCCGACTCCGTGGAAAAGGAGATCTACAAGTATCTGACCAAGACCATGGGTCTGAATCGCGCGGCGGCCTGCGGCGTCATGACCAATCTGTACGCAGAGAGCGGCCTTCTTTCCAACAATCTGGAAAATACTTACAATCGCAGATACGGCCTGTCCGATTCCGAGTACACCGTCCGGGTCAACAAGGGCCTGAAGAATAACGGCAAGTACAAGACCAAGAAGGGCAAGACCCGGTACTTCACCACGGATTACTGTGGATACGGTCTGGCCCAGTGGACATCTCTGGGGCGGAGGACCAAACTGCTGAACAAGGCGGTGAAGAAGAAGACCTCCATCGACAACCGGAGCATGCAGCTGGAGTTCCTGAAAGAGGAGCTGACCAAGAGCTATCCTCAGGTATGGAAGACGTTGAAGAGCGTGCCCAACAACGCGGAGGGCGCCTACCTTGCGGCGACGGAGTTCTGCATTGCCTTTGAAGTGCCCGCCAACACCTACGAAACGGCGGCTTCCCGGGGACGGACCTGCCTGAAGACCTTCTGGAAGAAGTACAGCGGCAAGTCCGCCGGCGTCAATGGCGCATCCTATCTCGGGATCTGCGGATACACCTATCCCACCAGCATCAAGACGGGCAAGGCCGTAGACTGCGCCGGCCACGTCATCTCCAACTACCGGATCAAGACGGCTACCGCCACCATCTTAAACAGCAAAGGCAAGGCGGTCTACCGTAAGACCATCTCCCCCAAGGCCAACACCTTCAGCCTGTACAAGTTCGACAGCGCCATGAAGTTCCGGAGCCTGAAGGCGGGGACATACACCTACACCGTAACGGTGCGGGACGCCAAGAAGACTGTCTCCTTCAAGCACAAATTCACCGTAGGACCTAAGGCGGCCACCAAGGTATACCGAGGGTTCACATCGAAGAAATAACGAAGGAGATCGTATACACACGGCAAGAGGAAAGACCTGCTGCGGCAGGTCTTTCTGTATCCGGGAGGACCTGAAATAAGGGGGATAAGCCCTTGTGCCGGTGGTTTTTCGGAAAACAGGCCAGTAACTTCTTGACGTTAACTCGATAAAGTGTTAGGATTGATGAG
>CADBQT010000044.1 GCA_902796875.1 uncultured Eubacteriales bacterium | reverse complement strand
CCCCAAGGGGGCGGACTAATTAACAGCATAAAGAGCCAGAGACTTGTCTGGCTCTCTTAAAGTCAAATCTCGTGGTTTGCCTTGGCGGCCAGGAAGGCGCGGATAAAGAGGTCGATATCCCCGTCCATCACCGCCTGCACATTGCCCACTTCGGCGCCGGTCCGGTGGTCCTTCACCATGGTGTACGGCTGGAAGACGTAGGAGCGGATCTGGCTGCCCCAGGTGATCTGGTTGTAGTCGCCCTTGAGCTCGTCCAGAGACTCCTTCTCCTCCCTTTCCTTCAGCTCGATCAGCTTGGACATCAGCATCTTCATGGCGAATTCCCGGTTCTGGATCTGGGACCGCTCGTTCTGGCAGGTGACCACGATGTTGGTGGGCAGATGGGTGATCCGCACAGCGGAGTCCGTCATGTTGACGTGCTGCCCGCCGGCCCCGCTGGACCGGTAGGTATCGATCCGCAGGTCTTCCGGGTTGATCTCCACCGTGTTGTCGAACTCGATCTCCGGCGTCACGTCCAAAGACGCAAAAGAAGTGTGTCTCCGCCCGGAGGAATCGAAAGGCGAGATCCGCACAAGGCGATGGACCCCTTTTTCGTTCTTCAGGTAACCGTAGGCGTAGTCCCCCTCCACCAGAAGGGTCGCACTTTTGATGCCCGCCTCGGTATCGTCGTTCTTATCCAGGAGCTTGTACTTGTAGCCCCGCTTCTCGCACCACCGGGTGTACATGCGAAACAGCATGGCCGCCCAGTCCATGGCCTCCGTGCCGCCGCTTCCCGCGTGAACGGAGATGATGGCGTTGTTCCGGTCGTACTTCCCGTCGAGCAAAGTCCTCAGCTTCAGGTTTTCCATATCCTGCGTGAGGGTCGCCTTTGCATCGGAGGCCTCCTCCGCCATGAGTTCGGCGGACTCCAGATCCCCCTCGCTCTCGGCCTCGTCGGCCATCTCCAGCATGGCTTCCAGATCCTCGAGCCGGGCGGTCAGATCGTCCAGCACCTTCAGGTTGTCCTCGATGGACTTCTTTTCCCGCATGATGGTCTGGGCCGACTCCGGGTCGTCCCAGAATCCCGGGGCGCCAACCTTCTCGTCGATGGTCTTCAGTTGTTCTTTCAGTTCTTCCGGCTTCAGAGACTCGTCGGCCTCCTTCAGCATCTTCTTCAGTTCCGGGAGCTCGCCCCGGATCTGTTCTGTCTGTATCATGCATTCCTCCCTACGACGAAGCGCCGCTTATGCATTACGTCCGCAGCAATGTTTATACTTCTTCCCGCTGCCGCACGGGCAGGGATCGTTTCTGCCGACTTTGGGCTGATCTCTGCGGACCGTCTCCTGCTTTCTCTCCCGGTCGGGCACTGCCGCCGCTGCCGGAGGTTCGCCGAAATCTCCGCCGGCTCCCGCCGCCTGACGCCGCATGGCTTCTTCCCGCATCTCGCTGTCGTCGAACTCATCCTTGCGGCCCTCTCCGGCGCCGGTGATGTTCTTTCTCTCGGAAGAAGTCTTCACGGTGACGTTGTAGCAGAACTTGACGAATTCCTCCTGGATGGAGGCGATCATCAGCTCGAACATGGCGAAGCCCTCGTGAGCGTAGGCCGCAGCCGGATCCTGTCCGCCCAGGCCCCGCAGTCCGATACCGCTCTTCAGCTGATCCATGGCGTCGATGTGGTCCATCCACTTGTTGTCCACGACCCGGAGGAGGATCATCCTCTCCACGTCACGGAGCTGCTCGGCGCCGATCTCTTTTTCTTTCTCTTCGTAGAGCTCCTCGAAGTCCTGATAGAGCCCTTCCTTCAGGGACTGCTCGTCCATCTGCTGCAGGTCCGCCCGGGTCTCCGGATCGTCCAGATCAAACTCCAGGGGCTCGAACCGGTCCGTGATCTTGGTCAGTCCCTTGTTGATGGTCTCGAAATCCCATTCTTCCGCATATTTGGAAGCGATGACCACCGGATCCACCACCTCATCGATGAGCTTCCGGGTCATGTTGGAGACATCCTCCCGCAGGTCCTCGCCGAAGAGCACTCTCTTCCGCTCGCTGTAGATGATCTCCCGCTGCTTATTCATCACGTTGTCGTACTGAAGAACGTATTTCCGGATGCCGAAGTTCCGGCCTTCCACCTTCTTCTGGGCGTTCTCGATCTGCTTGGTGATCATGCCCGACTCGATGGCCTCGTCCTCCTCGACCCCCAGTTTGCGGACGATGTTCTGCATCCGCTCTCCACCGAAGAGCCGCATGAGCTCGTCCTCCATGGAGATGCAGAACTGGGTCTGTCCAGGGTCGCCCTGACGTCCGGACCGGCCTCGCAGCTGGTTGTCGATCCGTCGCGACTCGTGACGTTCCGTACCGATGATGCAAAGGCCGCCCAGTTCGATGACCTTCTCCTGCTCCGGTTTCCGCTCTTTGGCGAACTCCTCCAGATAGCCCCGGAATTTCTCCCGGATGGCCAGCAGTTCCTCGTCATCGCTCTGGATGAAGCTGGTCGCAAAGGCGATCTGGTCCTCGTCATACCCTTCTTCGGCCATCTTCTTCTTAGCTTCAAATTCCGGGTTGCCGCCCAGGATAATGTCCGTACCACGACCGGCCATGTTGGTGGCGATGGTGATGGCTCCAAGGCGTCCCGCCTCGGCGATGATCTGGGCTTCCTTCTCGTGGTGCTTGGCGTTCAGGACGTTGAAGTCTTTGATGCCGCGCTTTCTCAGCATGTCGGCGATGATCTCCGACTTTTCGATGGAGATGGTACCCACCAGGACCGGCTGTCCCGTCTCGTGGGCTTCCTGCACCCGGTCGGCGATGGCTTTGTATTTCCCGTGCTCCGTGGAGTAGACCGCATCCTGCATGTCGTTACGGACCACCGGCTTATTGGTGGGGATCACCACGACGTCCATGTTGTAGATGTCGGTGAATTCCCCTTCTTCCGTCTTTGCCGTACCGGTCATTCCCGCCAGCTTCTGGTACATCCGGAAGTAGTTCTGGAGGGTGATGGTAGCCAGGGTCTTGGACTCGGACTGGACCAGGACGTTTTCCTTGGCCTCGATGGCCTGATGGAGCCCGTCGCTGTAGCGCCGGCCGAACATGAGACGTCCGGTGAACTCGTCGACGATGATGATCTCCCCGTCCCGGACCACGTAGTCCACGTCCCGCTTCATCATGTTCCGTGCCTTCAGAGCCTGGAGCACGTGGTGGTTGATCTCCATGTTTTCCGGATCGGAGAAGTTCTCCACGCCGAAGAACTGTTCGCACTTGGCCACGCCGGTCTCCGTCAGGGAGATCTGCTTGTCCTTTTCCTCGATGGTGAAGTCCTCTTCCTCACGGAGCTTGCGAACGAAGCTGTCCGCCGTCTTGTACATCCCCGTGGACTTGTCTCCTTTCCCGGAAATGATCAGGGGCGTTCTGGCCTCGTCGATGAGGATGGAGTCCACCTCGTCGATGATGGCGTAGTTCAGTTCCCGTTGCATCATTTCTTCTTTATAGACCACCATGTTGTCCCGCAGGTAGTCGAAACCGTATTCGTTGTTGGTGCCGTAGGTGATGTCCGCCAGATAGGCCGCCCGGCGCTCCTCCTCGGTGATGCCGTGGATGACACAGCCTACGGTGAGTCCCAGGAAGGTATAGAGCTTGCCCATCCACTCCATGTCTCGCCTGGCCAGGTAATCGTTGACCGTGACCACGTGGACGCCTTTGCCTTCCAAAGCGTTCAGGTAAGCCGGCAGGGTCGCCACCAGGGTCTTACCTTCACCGGTCTTCATCTCTGAGATCCGTCCCTGATGGAGGACGATGCCGCCGATGACCTGCACCCGGAAGTGCTTCATGCCCAGGGAACGCCACGCTCCCTCCCGGCACACGGCGAAAGCCTCCGGCAGGATGTCGTCCAGGGACTCTCCCTCGGCGATCCTCTCCTTGAACTCCTTGGTCTTTTCTCTCAGCTGATCGTCGGTAAGACCTTCCACCTCTCCTTCGAGGGCCATAACCTTGTCGGCGATTTTCTCTACTTTTTTGACTTCCTTTTCATTCAGGTCGCCAAAGATTTTTTCCATGACACTCATTCGCTTCTCTCCTGTGTTTTATCCCTGTCGGTTCTGTTCTTCCTCTTCCGTTTCCTCTACTTCCTCGCAGACCAGATTGATCTCGATGGCCTTTCGCTCGTCCGCCTTGGTGACCCGCACCTTCAGCTGCTTATCTCCGAGCCTGGTCTCGAACCGGTCATCCCGCTTGGGCAGATGATCCAGATTCATGGCCACCCAGCCGTTCACCGTGTTGACCTCCTGGACCTCTTCCTTCACGTCCAGATAGTCGAAGATTCTGGCCAGATTGGCGCTGGCCTGCACCCGGTAGCTCCCGTTCTGCAAAGGCATGATCTCCTTGTTGATCACCACATCGTGCTCGTCGTAGATCTCGCCCACCAGCTCCTCGATGATGTCCTCCATGGTCACCAGACCTTCCGTGCCCCCGTACTCGTTGATGACGATGGCCATGTGGGTCTTCATCTGCTGCATCTTCCGCAGCAGGTCGAAGATCTTCATGGTCTCGCCCACGAAGACCACGGGGATGATGTAGTCGGTGATCTTCCGGTCGGTGCCGGCGATATAGTTGTGAAAATCCTTCTGATTGATGACGCCGATGATCCGGTCGATGTCCTCCTCGTAGACGGGGAGCCGGGAGTATCCCGTTTCCCGGAACAGCTGAGCCAGCTCCTCCTGGGTGATCTCCGTGTCCACGGCCACCATGTCCGGCCGGGGAGTCATTACGTCCTCCGCCGTCAGTTCATCAAACTCGATGGCGTTCTGGATCAGCTCGCTCCGGTGCTCGTCGATGCTGCCTCCGGTCTCCGCCTCCTCCACCATGGTGAGGATCTCGTCGTCGGTGATGGTCTCATCGTCGTTGATCTTGAACAGATGGCTGATCAGCTGCTTCCACTTGGTGAACACGAAGTTCACCGGGGTCAGGATCGTCATCAGTCCCCCGATGATGGGGGCGGACATCATGGCCATCTCCTCGGACTTCTCCTTGGCGATGTTCTTGGGCGTGATCTCACCGAAGATCAGCACGACGATGGTGATCACGATGGTGGCGATGGTGGCCCCGTGGTTGCCGTAAAGGCGGATAAACAGAGCTGTCGCAATGGCCGTCATCCAGATGTTGACGATGTTGTTGCCCACCAGGATCGTGGTCAGCAGCTTGTCGTACCGATCGGAAAGAGTCAGGACCTTCTCCGCTTTTCGGTTTCCGTCGGAGGCCAGATTCTTCATCCGGATCCGGTTGACCGAAGTGAACGCCGTCTCCGTCGAACTGAAATAAGCCGAACAGAAGATCAGCGCGATGATCAGTATGATTTGCCCGGTAAGGCTGTCATCCATGGTTTTTCCTCCAAAAAGT
>CADBQT010000043.1 GCA_902796875.1 uncultured Eubacteriales bacterium | reverse complement strand
GGCGCCGGTGGCGATGCCGGTGATCATGCTCAGGATGGCGCCGCAGCCCAGGACGATGAACACGTTGATGCCCATGAGGGCGGCGATGAGCACGATGAAGTAGGGCAGGGCCTGCCAGAAGTTAAAGTCCAGATGATCCACCTGACCGGCGCCGGCTTTGAGGCCCACTGCGATGAGGAGAGCCAGGGTGGCCAGCGCGGCGGGCAGGGCGATGCGGAAGTTGGCTTTGAACTTCTCCTTCATCTCGATGCCCTGAGTTTTGGTGGCTGCGATGGTGGTGTCACTGATAAACGAAAGGTTGTCGCCGAACATGGCGCCGCCCACGATGGTGGCCACCACCAGAGGCAGATTCAGGTGAGCCGTATCCGCCACGGCGACGGCGATGGGGGTGACCACGGAGATGGTTCCCGTGGAGGTTCCCATGGCCATGGAGATGATGCAGGCGATGACAAACAGGCCCGGAATGACGAAGTCGGCGGGCAGCACGCTGAGGAGCATGTAAGCGGTGCTTTCTGCGCCTCCCCCTGCCTTTGCGACGCCGCTGAAGGCCCCGGCCAAAAGGAAGATGAACAGCATGATGGTGATGTTGTCGTCACCGATGCCCCGGGCGCAGGCCGAGATCTTTTCGTCGAAGGGCAGCTCCGGGTTCTGTACAAAGGCAACGGCCAGCGCGACCATGAAGGCCACGACCACCGACATGACGTAGAAGCCCATGCCGCCTTCCACCGGGTTGATGTATTCGTAGTAGATGCCGCTGCCCAGGTAAACGATGAGAAAAACGATGATGGGCAGCAGGGCCAGTCCGTTAGGTTGTTTCTTTTCCAATGGTGTGTACTCCTTTTAAATATATACTTTTTCGATGTTGTCCGAGTTGGTCAGATAGACGATGGTGGCGTACTTCAGATCGAACTCCACGATGTCGCCCACCTTCAGATCCCGAGGCGCGTCCTCGATGTCCAGGATGGTGTGGTCGCTGGATGCGCCCAGGACCTGAGCTCCCTCCTCGCAGCAGATCAGCTCATCCGGGTCGCCGTAGTCGCACTTGCCGATGCCCAGGAGGGCCCGCCGGCGCATGCCCCGGTCCTCGTACTGGATCCGGTGGCCAAAGGCATCGAAGCCGATCTCCCCGACGGGATGAGAGGGCTTGGTCTTCACTTCGATGACCTCGGCCCTAAGCTTGAATGCGTCCTGATACATGCCCGGGATGTCGTAGCCGTAGAGGTGAGGCAGGTCGTAGGCCAGGAGGATCCCTTCGCCGACCCGGAGCATGTTGATCCGACTGGGCAGGTCTCCGTCGATGACCCGCATGAGGGAACTGGTCGCCCCGCCGGAGATGATCTCCAGTTCACGGCCGATCCGCTCTTCGATCCGCTCGGCGATGTCCACCAGTTCCTGGAGCTTTTCCGGGGTGGCCATGATGGAGCCGTAGCATCCCACGTTGACGCCAACGCCGGCCAGATCCAGATTGTGCAGATCGTTTTCTACCATGACGGCGACTTCCACCATCTCGTCCTTGTCCCAGAAGCCTTCCCGCAGATCGCCGCAGTCCGCCATGAGGATGACCCGGTGCTGCTTGTCCTGGATACGGGCCTGAGCGTTCAGGGCCCGAAGAACGTTCACTTCGCTGTTGAGGCTGTAGTCGCAGATCCGGACCACTTCAGCCGCCTCGCTGAGCATGGGCACCCGGACCATCATGAGGGGGGCCTGGATCCCGGCTTCCTTTAAGGGCTCCAGCTGCTCCAGACGGGAGGAGCCGATATACGCGCATCCGGCCTGCTCATACTGCATGGCGCAGGGGATCAGTCCCGTGCAGCCTTTGATGACGCCGGCGATCTCCACGCCCTGGTCACGGCAGGCGTTCTGGACTTTTTCGATGTTGGTCCTCAGCTTCTGCAGATCCACGATCAGTTTGGGGTATCCTGGTTTCTTGTACATGTTACTCCTCCGTTCTTTTTTCCGCGGCTGCTGCCGCCTTTGCCGCTTTTCTGGCTGCTGCTTTCGCTGCCTCTTCCTCCTCCAGCTGCCGCAGCCGCTGGTCAAAATCACCCTGCAGATAGGCTGCCGTCAGCTCCACCGCATCATGGATGCAGCCGTTGCAGCTTCGCAGGGGTTTCTTCGTCTCCACGCCCTTAAGCTCCCGGCAGATGACCGAACCATTCTTCTCCCGGAACTGCCGGAGCAGCTCCTTGGAGATCCGGTAGCAGATTCTTTTGGTAGCCGGCTTTTCCAGATTCCCGTCGGATTCCTTCATGCCGATCACCGCCGTCATCCCCGAGAGGGCGCCGCAGGTTTCCATGGCCCCCATGCCAAATCCGAAGGCCTCCATGATCCGAAAGATCTCCCGCTGGTCCCGGCCAAGGTCGTCTGCGAATGCGCAGGCCACCGCCTGGGCGCAGTTGAATCCTTTTTTGTGAAAGGCCAGGGCCTGCTCCACGTGTTTGTCCATACCCGATCCTCCTATTTCGTCCCGTAGATCTCCGCCAGGGTCCGGGCGACCCATACGCCGCTGGCCGAAGCCTGGGACAGGGAGTGGGTGACGCCGGAGCCGTCGCCCAGAGCGTAGAGCCCGGGGATCTTCGTCTCCAGATGTTCATCCACCTCGACCCGGGAGTTATAGAACTTCACCTCCACGCCGTAGAGGAGGGTGTCCTCGTTGGCGGTGCCCGGGGCGATCTTATCCAAAGCATAGATCATCTCGATGATGCTGTCCAGCTGACGCTTGGGGATGACCAGGGAAAGGTCTCCCGGCGTGGCCTTGAGGGTGGGCCGGGTGAAACACTTCTGCATCCTCCGGTCGCTGGACCGGCGTCCCTTGACCAGATCCCCGAACCGCTGGAGCAGCACGCCGCCGCCCAGCATGTTGGACAGGCGGGCGATGGACTCGCCGTATTCATTGCTGTCCCGGAAGGGATCGGTGAAGCGGTTGGAGACCAGCAGAGCGAAGTTGGTGTTCTCCGTCTGGAGGGCCGGGTCAGCATAGCTGTGGCCGTTGACGGTGACGATGCCGTTGGTGTTCTCCGAGACCACCTCTCCGTAGGGGTTCATGCAGAAGGTCCGGACCATGTCGTTGTATTTGTCCGTCTTGTAGACGATCTTGCTTTCGTAGACGTCATCGGTGATGTGCTTGAACACCTCAGCGGGAAGCTCCACCCGTACGCCGATGTCCACCCGGTTCTTCTCCTGACCGATGCCCATCTTGTCGCAGATCTGGGCGATCCACTTGGAGCCGGAACGACCGGTGGCCATGACCAGGCTCCGGCAGGCGTACTTCCTGCCGTCGTCCGTGATCACGATGAAGCCGTCCTCCGTCTGCTCCACGTCCACGATGGTGGTGTGAAAAGCCATCTCGATCCGGTCGTCCACCGCATCGAACATCCGGCTGAGGATGCGCATATTCCGATCGGTGCCCAGGTGGCGGACTTTGGCCTCCAGCAGGTGAAGGTCGTTTTTCAGACACTCGGTCTTCAGGTTGGAACTGGCGGTGGAGTATAGCCGGGCGTCAGCCCCGCCCATACTGCAGAGCACTTCGTCCACGTACTCCATCAGCTCCATGGCCGTATCCGTTCCCACGTAGTTGTGCAGGTCGCCGCCAAACTGGGTGGTGATGTTATACTTTCCGTCGGAGAGGGTCCCCGCTCCGCCGTAGCCGTTCATGATGTGGCAGGGATTGCACTTGACGCAGGTCTGGGTTGCTCCCGCCTTGATGGGACAGATCCGTTCCTCCAGCCGGCCGCCCCGTTCCAGCACGAGGACGGAAGCGTCCACGTTCAGCCGGGCCAGCTCATAGGAGAGAAAGACGCCGCCGGCTCCCGCGCCGACGATGATGATATCATACTGTTTCATTCTTTTCTAATTCCTCCAATATTTCTGCGATGAGCACACGCTCATCCATTTCGTATTTTACGCCGTCGATCTCCTGATAGGTCTCGTGTCCCTTGCCGGCGCAGATGATGATGTCACCCGGCTCGCCGTGCTCGATGGCGTAGCGGATGGCCTCTTTGCGATCGATGATCTCCACGTATTTCCCGTCGGTCCGCTCCATCCCGGTGCGGATGTCGTCGATGATGGCCTGAGG
>CADBQT010000042.1 GCA_902796875.1 uncultured Eubacteriales bacterium | reverse complement strand
CGGGTCTCTCTCCCGACCCTTGTCGCCTGCACCGGGGTGATGTATAATACTGACATCGTCGGCTACGCGCCGAAAACCATATAGACACTACCGGCCAGGACCGGATCAGGAGGAAGACATGGCGGAAGAGAAGACCACCGGCACAAACTTTATTCATGCGATCATCGACAAGGATCTGGAGAACCAGAAGTACGGAGACAAAGTGCTCACCCGGTTCCCGCCGGAGCCCAACGGATATCTCCATATCGGCCATGCCAAATCCATCTGCCTGAATTTCGGGACGGCCATCAAATATAACGGAGGATGCAACCTTCGCTACGACGACACCAACCCGGTGAAGGAAGACATGGAATATGTGGAAGCCATCGAGGACGATGTCCGGTGGCTGGGCTTCACCTGGAAGGAACACCTTTGGGCTTCCGACTATTTCGACGAAATGTATGAGTGCGCCGTGACCCTCATCGAGAAAGGGCTTGCCTTTGTATGCGACCTGACGGGAGAGGAGATCCGCCAGCACCGGGGGACCCTGACCGAGCCGGGCAAGGAAAGTCCCTATAGAAACAGAAGTGTGGAAGAGAACCTCCGCCTTTTCGAAGAAATGCGGGAGGGGAAATACGCCGACGGAGAGAAGGTCCTGCGGGCGAAGATCGACATGGCTTCCCCCAACATCAACATGCGGGACCCCGTCATCTACCGGATCGCCCACGCGGAGCATCACAACACGGCAGACAAGTGGTGCATCTATCCCATGTACGATTTCGCTCACCCCATCGAGGACGCCATCGAAGGGATCACCCATTCCATCTGTACTTTGGAATTCGAAGATCACCGGCCCCTCTATGACTGGGTGCTCCAGGCGGTAGGCAAGTGGCCCACGCCTCCCCAGCAGATCGAATTCGCCCGGCTGAACCTGACCAACACCATCATGAGCAAACGGTACCTGAAGAACCTGGTGGACGAAGGTGTCGTGGACGGCTGGGACGATCCCCGGATGCCCACCATCGCCGGGATCCGCCGCAGAGGATATACGCCGGAAGCAGTCCGGGATTTCTGTGATCGGATCGGCGTGGCCAAGGCCAACAGCACGGTGGACATCGGCCTTCTGGAGGCCTGCGTCCGGGACGATCTGAAGACCCGGGTGGAAAACCGGAACGTGGTGGAGAACCCCATCAAGGTGGTCATCACCAACTATCCGGAAGACCAGACGGAAGAGCTGGAGATCGAGAACAGCAAGGAAGTGCCGGAGATGGGCAGCCGGAAGGTCCCCTTCAGCCGGGAGCTTTATGTGGACGGAGACGACTTCATGGAAGAGCCGGTGAAAAAATATTTCCGCCTCTTCCCCGGAAACGAAGTCCGGTTCAAGGGCGCCTACTTCATCACCTGCAACGAGGTGGTCAAGAACGAAGACGGTTCCATCCGGGAGCTGCTTTGCACCTATGATCCGGAGACGAGAAGCGGCGAGAGCCAGACCCGCAAAGTCAAAGGCACCATCCACTGGGTGGACGCCAAAACGGCGGTCAAAATAAAGATCCGGAACTACGACTATCTGATGATCGAAGACGAAAACGGGGAGATGCAGATCAATCCCCAGTCCCTGGTGGAGACCGAAGGTTTCGCCGAGCCCCTGATCGCTGAAGCGGCGCCGGGGGATCGGGTACAGTTTTTCCGCAAAGGCTATTACATGGCCGACCCGAAACTGACCACGGAAGACGAGAAGGTCTTCAACCGGATCGTCGGTCTGAAGTCATCCTTTAAAATGAAGAAATGATCGGAGAAGATGCAGCTTGTCAGACCTCGTTGGAACTGCGGAACATGGCAAAGGCCAGGAAGATTATCGCGCCGGAGATCACGATCCAGCTGAGCTTGTAGCCCTGAGATCTGGCGATGAACAGGCAGACCAAACCGACGAATAAAAGGAACAGGGCGCTGAGAACCCTTTTGAAATCACGCTTCTGACCGTTGTTTCGAAATGACATATCGCACACATCCTTTCTGCGAAATCATACTACCATAAACAAGCGGCCGGGGCAACGATGAGCCTCGGCCTTTGCATATCTTTAAAAATAATAAGAAAACCTGTAACGTTTCCCGCCCCCGTTTGTCTAACAGGTAAAAGGGGGAGCTCCGGCGGAGGGAGAGTCATGAAAGACCTGGACAGGATCTACAGAGACAACTTCATCAAGGTATACCGGTACATCCTGTCCGTTTCCGGCGACGAGCATCTGGCGGAGGAGATCACCCAGGAGACCTTTTACCGGGCGGTCCGCAAGGTGAAGAGCTTCCGGGGCGAGTGTGCCATGTCCACCTGGCTTTGCGGCATCGCCCGAAACATCCTGCTGAACCACGCGGGCCGCGTGAAGCGGGGCGAGGCGGTGACGGAGTATGTGAAAAGGGAAGGGGCCAGCAGCGAAAGCGCCGAGGAATCCGTCATCCGGCAGGAGACGGG
>CADBQT010000041.1 GCA_902796875.1 uncultured Eubacteriales bacterium | reverse complement strand
TCCAACTACATCATCAGCGACTGCATGAACCCCATGATCACCGCCGCCACCCAGTGGTTCGAGCGGACCCTGGACGATTCGGCCAACCGGCGGGTCTCCATGAGCGAGGCCTTCCTGGCCCTGGACGGGGTGCTCACCCTGTACCTGAACATTGCTTCCGGGCTGGTGGTCTACCCCCGGGTCATCGAAAAGCGGCTCATGTCCGAGCTTCCCTTCATGGCCACGGAGAACATCATGATGGACGCCGTCAAGGCGGGGGAAAACCGTCAGGAGCTTCACGAGCAGATCCGGATCCACTCCATGGAAGCGGGCCGCAAAGTCAAAGAAGAAGGCCTGGACAACGATCTTCTGGAGCGGATCGCCGCCGACCCCCTGTTCCACACCACAAGGGAGGATCTGGAGAAGGCGCTGGATCCCCGGCTCTACGTGGGCCGCGCGCCCGAGCAGACGGAGGAATTCCTGCGGGATCTGGTCCGGCCGGTACTGGAGGCAAATAAAGAAGACCTGGGCATGACGGCCGAGATCAACGTTTAAGGGCCTCCCAATTCGGTCTTTTTTCCCGAAGGAAGTTCTGTTATACTGTTCACGTTATGTTTCAATTTATGTTTCAGACATTCGCAGGTAAGATCATACTTACGTTCCTGATCGCCATGGTGCCCGTCGTCGAACTTCGAGGGGCGCTCCCCTTTGGCGTTGGCCTTGGCCTGGAGCCGGTCACCGCACTGGCGGTGTCCATCATCGGGAACATGGTCCCCGTGCCCTTCATCATCCTGTTCATCCGGAAGATCCTGGACTGGATGAAGCGCTTCGACCGGTTCCGCCGGATCGCGGAGAAGATCGAAGCAAAGGCAGCGAAGCACGAGGATAAGATCGTCAAGTACGAGGCCCTCGGCCTCTTCCTTCTGGTGGCCATCCCCCTGCCGGGCACCGGCGCATGGACGGGGTCTCTGGTCGCCGCCCTTTTCGATCTTCGCCTGCGCACCGCCGTTCCCATCATTTTTGCCGGCGTCATCGCCGCCGGGATCGTGGTCTTCCTGATCACCTACGGCGTGGTCGCCATCGCCTGACGGTCTATTTTCTGTTGGTCACCCAGTAGAAGATGCCGACGAACAGTCCGCCGCCCACGATGTTTCCAAGGGTCACCGGGATCAGGTTCTTCACCAGGAAGGTCCCGAATCCAAATCCGGCCACATCCACGCCGGCCATCTGCACGTAGGCCTCGTTTCCTGCCGCCAGAAGTCCCGCCGGAATGAAGTACATATTCGCCACACTGTGCTCGAAGCCGGACAGAACGAAGAGTCCGATGACGAACCAGATGGCGAAGATCTTGCCGATGGTCACCTGTGCGCCTGTGGCCATCCAGACCGCCAGACAGACCAGCCAGTTACAGAGGATGCCCAGGATGAAGGCTTTGCCGAAGGAAAGACCGCACTTGCCCAGAGCCGTCTTGACCACAAGGGCTCCCAGCATTCCGCCGCCGCTGTCCAGAAGGCCGCTGTATCCCACCATGAGCACGATCAGGATCGCCCCCACGAAGTTGCCCACGTAGACGATGGCCCAGTTTCTCAGCATGGCGCCCACACCGAACTTCTTATCCAGCAGTCCGGTGATCATGAGGCAGTTTCCAGTAAATAGTTCCGCCCCGCAGAGGACCACCAGCATGAGGCCTACCGGGAAGACCGCTCCGGCCACCACTTTGCCGGCGCCGAAGGTCATAGGATCGGACACCAGTCCGAAGGAGGCCATCTGGGAGGCCTGTGCTCCGAAAGCGATATATGCTCCCGCCAGTATGCCCAGAAGGAAAAGCTTCCATCCCGGTGCCGTCGCCTTGAATATCCCGGAGTCCGAGATCTTTTCCAGGGTTTCCTTTGTCGTCAGTGAGTTCATTCATTTCCTCCCGTAGTTTCATCATATCGGCTGAAGATCAGTGTGGAATTCTGTCCCCCGAACCCGAAGGCGTTGGACATGGCGTGATCGATCTTCTCACCGTCTCTTCTCTCCGTTACCAGATCCAGGTCTGTCGCCGGATCCTCCAGATTGATCACCGGGGGCATGCTCCCGGTCTCGATGGCTTTGATGCAGGCGATGGCTTCGGTGATGCCGCCGGCCCCCATCATGTGGCCGGTGGCCGCCTTGGTGGAGCTTACCGCCGGGCGAAGTTCTCCAAAGACCTTCTTCATAGCGGCTATCTCCGCCTCATCGCTTTTGATGGCTCCCGTTCCGTGGGCGTTGACGTACCGGATCTGCGACGGGTCGATCCCCGCCCGTTCGATGGCCCGCTCCATGCACTCCGCCGCCTGGCTTCCGTCTTCCAAAGGCCGGGTCTCGTGGTAGGCATCGTTGTTGTTGGCCCATCCGGAAAGCTGGGCGTAGATCTTTGCGCCCCGCTCTTTTGCCCGGCTCTCCGTCTCCAGGAGAAGGGCTCCTCCGCCCTCGCCCATGACGAAACCGCTGGCTTTGCGATCGAAGGGCCGGCAGGCCGTCTCCGGATGGTCGTTCTCTCGGGAAAGGGCCCTGGCATTGGCCAGGGAATAGATCACCAGCGGACAGAGGGTGCTGTCCGCACCGGCGGCCAGGACCGCATCCGCCTCTCCCGCCAGCAGAAGCAATGCGCTCTGGGCAATGGCGTCTCCTCCCGAGGCGCAGGCGGTGGAAATGGTGTAGCTGGGACCGGTGATCCCGTAGGCTTTGGCGATCTGCCCGGCGGCGATGTTGCCCAGGATCTTGGGAACGAACCGGGGTCCCACGTTTTTGTGGGTGGCGTTGGTCAGGATCTCCTGGGTGGAAGCGATGGTATCGATCCCCGCCATGGCCGTGCCCACCACGATCCCCATCCGGTGATCCGTGGCGATCCCGCTGTCCTCGATGGCTTCCTTTGCCGCCACAAAGGCATACTGAGTGAAGGGATCCGTCTCCCGGATAAGTTTGCCGGGAAGATAGTCCTCGGGACGGAAATCCCAGACCTCCGCGGCGATCTGCACCGCCAGATCCGACGGATCGAACCGGCTGATCCGCTGGATCCCGCACCGGCCTTCACACAGGTTTTCCCAATATTCTTCTACGCCGATCCCCACGGGGGTGACGGCCCCCATTCCGGTGATGACGATCTTTTCACGGTTTTTCATATTCATTCCCCTGGGTGTTTCCCCTTTTGCTTTTCACCCATTATACACTACCCGGGCCCGGATTGTCACTTGGAACCGGGCAGGGATGGGGCACCGGGTCCGGCCGGCCTCTCCTCTCCGTGCTCCCTCTTTACTTTATCCCGGCTTTCGTGTAGTATAATAGCAAAAACGGATTACATTTAGAGGTTTGTACATGCATCTGAATCAGATAAACAGTTTTCTTGCCATCAGCAAGACCCTGAACTTTACCAGCGCCGCCCGGCAGTTGGGCATTCCCCAGTCCACCATCAGCCGCCAGATCAACGATCTGGAGAAGCAGCTGGGGGTCCGGCTCTTTTACCGTACCCGGCGGGATGTCCACCTGACCGATGAAGGCCGGGCCTTCCTCCCCTATGCCCGGGAGATGGCCGACGCCGCGGAAAAAGGCACCCATGCGGTGCGCCAGCTCCACGAGGGAGCGGCAGGCCGGCTGGCCATCGCCGCCGTCCCCGCCGCAGAAAGGTTTTTGTCCGCTGCTCTGGAAAAGTTCCACCGGGCCTATCCGGACATCGTCATCGACCTGACTCCCCTGTCCTCCGGGTTCACTTTGATGGAAGACGTGGATTCCCCTTACGATTTCTGCTTCCTCTATCAGGATATGCTGGCGGACAGCGAGGAATACGATACCATCACCACCCACCAGGAGGTGATCGGCGCGGTCATGAGCAAAATGTACTGCGACCGGCTGGTCGGCTCCCCGAAATCGGGGCGGATCCCGGCTTCCGATCTTCTCCCCAAGGCGGGACTCGTCCTTCTCTCCGAGCAGGCGGACCCCATCGTCTACATGCAGGCCATGAACTACTGCCGGACTCACCGGATCAAGCCGGAGATCATCAACACCTTCCCCGAGGTCTCCTCCGTGCTCCTGTCCCTTCGGTCCGGTCTTGGCGCGTCCATCCTCCCCGCCTCTCTCGTCCCCGAGGGGGATGATCTGGTCTTCCTGCCTTTGGACGAAAAGAGTTACACCATCACCTGCATCGCCGCCTGGAGGAAGTCCCTCCTGAACCCGGCGGCCGCTCTGTTCCGGGAAGTGCTGGCAGGCGGGCGCAAAGGGAAATAGGGCGTAGAATCCCCTCACCCAAACAAAAACAGCGGAGCGCCGAATGTATCGACGCCCCGTTTTCTTTTTACCCCTGTTTATCCTGGGACTATCCCCTGCCTTTGCAGACGATCAGTCATCCATCTCGTTGCTCACCAGAGACTGGAGTTTTTCGAACAGCTCCGGATGGCTTCGCTTCACGCTGGTGGGCTTGTAGTCCTCCCGGGTCGTGGTGTAGTGGACGGTCTCCGCCTCCAGGCAAAGGTCTCCCGTCGTCTCATTGTACACCTTGTAGCGGAAATGCATCCGCACTCCGGTAAACTTGCTCAGCTCCATGTGGACGGAGAATTCGTCGCCGTAACGAAGGAAATTCAGGAAGGTTTCCTCCGCGCTGGTACAGGGAACGATGATCCCCTGCTTTTCGATCTCCGGATAGGGGATCATGACGTCTTCCATCCACACGTATCTCGCCTCTTCCAGATAGCGAAGATAATTGGAGTGATGGACCACTCCCATGCGGTCCGTCTCGTAGTAATTGACCTGGCGCTTAAAGCTCCACATATTCTTTCCTTCTTTCTCTGATACTGTCCGGCTATTTTCTCTGCAGCTCGCCGGCTTCCAGATCCTTTTCCGCCTGCTGCTTCAGGGCGTAGTGCATCTTCTTGCCCGTCGCCGTCATGGGCAGGCTGTCCACCAGCTTGTACCATCTGGGCCGCTTGTAGGCCGACAGCATGGGGGTCTCCAGGCAGAAGTCGAAGAGTTCCCGAATGGTGAGGGACTCGTCCTTGGGGACGACGTAGGCGGCGATGGCCTGTCCTCTGGCTTTATCCGGCACCGCGGTAACCATGCAGTCCGCCACCTTGTCGAATTCATTGATGGCTTCCTCCACCTGAGTCGGGTAGATGTTCTCTCCGGCGCTGATGATCATGTCATCCTTCCGGCCGTTGATGGTCACATAAAGGTTCTCGTCCCAGAATCCCAGGTCGTTGGTGTACATCCAGCCCTTGTAGAACTTGGCCTTCTGCTCTTCCGGATTATTGTAGTAGCTGTAGGTGGTCTTGCCGGGACAGTACAGGATGACTTCACCGACGGTCTCGTTGTCCATGGGCACCAGCTCGTCCGGCTCCGCTTTTCTGTCCTCGTAGATCTTCACTACCCGGACTTCGTCGTCGATGCAGCTGCCGCCGACGGAACCGGCGAATTCCGGCAGGTCGTAGGGCCGCAGGAAGGAGTTCCAGAAGGTCTCCGTGGTCCCGTATCCGTTGAGGATGTTGGGGGTCAGCACCT
>CADBQT010000040.1 GCA_902796875.1 uncultured Eubacteriales bacterium | reverse complement strand
GGCGTGCCCTACTTCATCAATCTCTTCGAGGACGAAGCCTTCCTTTATGACAACTATCATACGGACATGGACAACAAGGACACCTACGACGAGGCGACCTTCCAGACCAATATCAACTGGTACGGCGCCATGGCCATGTACATCGACAACGAACCTGCCCTTGAGCTGGACTTCACCCAGGTCTCCGGAGATCTGAAGGCGAACCTGAACGAGGACATCGCCAAGGAGGCGGGGATCGATACGGAAGCCTATACGGCGGCCCTGGATGAACTGGAAAAGGCCGGCACGGCCAGAAACGAAAAGATCGCTCAGATCAACAGCGACTATGAAGCGGCCGTGAAGGACGGCGATGAGGAAAAGGCGGCTACCCTGAGAGAGGAAGGGGCCGAGCTGAACAGCAATTCCCTGGAAGCCTTCCAGAAGGTCCAGGATGACTTCCTCAAGGACGACGACTTCCAGATCTTCTACGGCCACCTGTCCATGAACAACAACATCGAGCTTCTGGACGGCGTTCTGGCCGGACTGGATAAGAAAGAACTGTGGGCAGAGGACGAGGAATCCGGCGCTCTGGATAACGCCTGGCAGATCAACGCCTACCACGACTACAACTACTGCATCTTCGACAAGGAACTGGGCGATGAGCTCATCGACCTGTACAGCCCGGACTACGTTACGGAAAACGATTACTGGGGCTGGAAGAAACAGGTGCCCGTGGTCCACGTGGGTGAGATGACCTACGAACTGAACCAGCTCTCCGAAGACGAGAATGCAGAGATCGACTGGGAAGCCGCGAAGAAGGTATATCAGGAAGGACGGGCGAATCATCTGGCCGAGATCAAAGTCCTTGGCGATAAAGAGATCGTCGACATCGGAAACCTGGCCCAGCTGCTGAAATAAGAAGTAAATGGAGGGAAACGTTGACGAATTTCTATGTGACCTATACCATGCCGGATCAGGCGGCCCGGGACGGATACCTTCGGGAAGCCGCCGAGGCGGGGATCCCGGACAAATCCCGGGCGGAAGACGGATGCATCCGCTACGAATACTTCTATCCGGTGGACAGCCCTAACCAGCTGTTCCTCTGGGAGCAGTGGGAGAGCAGGGAACACCAGAAGGCACACTGTGAGACGGAGCACTTCGCCGCCCTGGGCAAACTGAAGGAAAAGTACGGCGCCGAAACGGAGATCCTCATCGAGGATCAGGTGATCGGCTGACCGGCAGGCCATGTCAGCCCCTGAAAATCCCTCCCGGGAAAAAGGGGTTGACATGGAAAAAGTGATATGTTAAGGTATCTAACAGTTAGAGAAACTAATAGTTAGGAAAACAAAAGAAAGAAACGAGGTAAAGACATGTTGTTTGATCAGATTGCAGAAGTCGTAGCAGAGCACCTGGATTGCGAAAAGGATGAGATCACCAAGGAATCCACTTTCGAGAGCCTGGGCATCGATTCCCTGGATGCGGTGGAGCTGGTCATGGAACTGGAAGAGAAGCTGGGCATCCAGCTGGATCTGGACAGAGACCTGGAGAACATCGATGAGCTCGTCAAATTCGTAGAAGAGAAAATGGAAGGCTAAATCACATGAAAAAAGGCAAGATCGCTGAAATGCTGGGCATCGAATACCCGGTGTTTCAGGGTGGTATGGCATGGATCGCCGATGCGGAACTGGCAGCAGCCGTTTCCAACGCCGGCGGCCTGGGTATCATCGCTGCGGGTAACGCAGACGGCAGCTATGTGAGAGAGCAGATCATCAAGGCCAAAGAACTTACTTGTAAGCCCTTTGGCCTTAATATCATGCTTCTTTCACCTTTTGCTGACGAGATCGCAGACATCGCAGTGGAAGAGGGCGTGCAGGTCATTACCACCGGAGCAGGAAATCCGACGAAGTATATGGAGAAGTGGCTGGAAGCCGGTATCAAGGTGATCCCGGTAGTTCCCTCGATCACCTTCGCCAGACTGGCGGAGCGGAGCGGAGCGGCTGCGGTCATCGCCGAGGGCGGTGAGAGTGGCGGCCACATTGGGGAACTGAACACCATGGCCCTAGTGCCCCAGGTCTGCGATGCGGTAGACCTGCCGGTCATCGCTGCGGGCGGCATCGCCGACGGCAGAGGCATGGCGGCGGCTCTGGCCCTGGGCGCCGATGCGGTCCAGCTGGGGACCCGGTTCCTGGCTGCCAAAGAGTGCAACATCCACGAGAAATATAAAGAAAAGGTCCTGAAGGCGGGAGATACGGCCACCATGGTGACCGGCCGCCGGCTG
>CADBQT010000039.1 GCA_902796875.1 uncultured Eubacteriales bacterium | reverse complement strand
GTTTCCTTCTTTGATCTTCACGTGGACCTTGACGGTGTCACCCACATTGAAGGCAGGGATGTCAGACTTCATATATTCCTGTGTGATCGAGCTCATTACATCCATAGCTCTTCCTCCTTCCCTTCGCAACGTTCATGACGTGAAACAAATCGTCAGAGGACCGTCCGTGATAACTTACTGCCTGGGATCACCTCCACAGACACTCGATAAGTATACCCCAGATCTTTCCCTATTGCAAGGGTTTTTTCAGGTCCCGGCGACAGCCCGCAAAAGGTTATCTGGCGTAGGGGCGCACCCATTTGCTCCAGGGAGAGTAGTAGACCTTGCTTCCCTTCTTCACATAGCCTCTCACCCGGACCCAGTACCGCTTGTTGGACTGAAGTCCCAGGACCCACTTGTAGGTCTTGCCCCGGACCTTGCAGGACCGGAAGGGCCTGGCCTTTTTGCCTCTGGTCTTCCACACCTGGACCTGGTACCCCCTGGCGGTCTTTGACCAGGAGACCCGGACGCTCCTCTTGCCCGATCTGGCTTTGATCCCGGGACGTCTGGGCACGATCTTGAAGGTCCTGGTCACCGTGCCCGTATATCCGTTTTTCCCCACGATCCTCACCAGGTGGGTCCCGATGGCGGTCCGGCCTTCGGGGTAGACGACCTTGTAGGACTTGATGACCCGGCCGCCGTCTTTGACGATGATCTTGGGGGTGACCTTCTTGCCTTTGTACTGGACGTTTTTGACGGTGACCATGCTTTGGGTGATCTTCTTTTTATAGAGTTTGAACCGGGGCTTGCCCCAGCCGTAATACCGGTCTCTTCCCTTCTTGCCCCCGTCCACAGCGATCAGCTTGAGGTGAGACCGGACCCGTGTCTGGTTCAGGGAACGGTTGACCATCTTGATCAGGCAGCAGCTGGCGGAGATATAAGGAGCGGAAAGGGATGTCCCGCTCTTGACCACGTATCCGCTGGTGGTGCCCTTCTTGGCGCAGGCCACCTTCTCTCCCGGAGCGCAGAATTCCACATGATTGGCGTAATTGGAAAACGAACTGACTTTGCCGTCCTTTCGGATGGAGCCAACGGAGATCACCGACGGACTGGCCGCCGGGTAAGCGTTGGGAGAATAGTTTCCTTCATTTCCCACGGAGGAGACCATGACCACATTATATTTCTTCACTATGTCAGCCAGCCGTCTGTTCACGTATCCGGCGTAGGCGGGTCCCAGGTCGACACCCAGGGACAGGTTGATGACGTCGGCGCCGTTTTCTGCCGCATAGTCGATGGCGGAGAGCATCTTGAGGAGGCTCCCGGTACCGTTCTTTCTCAGGACCTTGATCACCATGAGGCGGACATTGTTCGGGGTGCTCTCTGCGATGATCCCGGCGACGGCGGTGCCGTGGCCGTTGGTGTCGCTGAGGTTATTATCCACATAGGATTTGCTGGAGCGCAGGATGGTCTTGCCCTTGAAGGCCCGGTGGGTCTTCTGGATCCCCGAGTCGATGACAGCGACGATGACCTTGGTGTTGATCCCGGCATCCCGGGTCCTCCGCACCTTGGAGGTCATGTTCATGTATTCGGAGCCCCATTCCTTTTCTTCCATGTGAACAGGCATGTCCACCAGGACTTTATCTTCTCCATACTCGGCAACCAACTCCTCATAGGCGGCCCGGGTGGTCTCCGCATCGGAGAAGGTGAGGACCGTGTCCCCGTCATAGGTGACTCCCCTGTCCGCTCCATAGAGGGAGCCCACTTCCTCTTCCACCAGGATCTGCTTCCCCTCATAGAGAGGCATCGCCACATACTCGTCCTCCGACTCGGAAGTCACGGCGAAAAATCCCGTGTCGGCCACCGCCTGAGGGATGTCCTCCACGTCTTCCAGTTCCGTGCCGAAGACTTCTTCGAAGGGCTCGCCGCCCACCTGGCCCGTCTCCTTATCCACCAGGATCTCTCCCGTATCTTCCGGAGTCTCGATGCTCTGGATGAATTCCTCTTCCGTGGGAACGGCGATGATCTCGCCTTCACCCTCTTCAGCCGCGAAGACCCCTGCGGAACACAAAAAAGACATACCCAAAATGAGCATGCTCAAAATCAAGATATGTCCCTTTCTCACTACGGCCATCTCTCTTTGCTTCCCACACTTAGTATCACGGTTTGAGTAATTCTACCAGATATATGGGGAGAGAGCCAGTTAAAATATACCAATTATTCAGATTATTATCCCAGCCTTTGCCATCCCCTAGGCTCTGGGATGCGTCTTGTCGTACACGTCCTTGATCCGGCTCCTGGTCGCCGACAGATAGATCTGGGTCGCCGAAATATCGTCGTGGCCCATGAGCTCCTGGAGGGACTTCAGGTCGGCCCCGTTCTGGAGCATGTGAACGGCGAAAGAGTTCCGCAGGGTGTGGGGAGTCAGCTTGTGCTCCAGTCCCGCCGTCTCGCCGTAGTCCCGGAGGATCTTCCAAAGGCCCTGGCGGGTGATCCGGTGACCATTCTGGTTGACGAAGAGGGCTTTCTCCTCATCCCTGCCTTTGAGGAACTTGTCCCGCACATCGTAGACGTAGGTCTCCAGGGCCGCCCGGGCAGGTCTGCCCAGAGGCACGATCCTGGCTTTGCTTCCCGGTCCGTCGCAGGTAATGAATCCCATGCGCAGGTTCACGTCTTCAAGGTCCACGTCGATGAGTTCGCTGACCCGGATGCCGGTGGCGTAAAGGACCTCCATGATCGCCCGGTCCCGGATGCCCTTGTCGCTGTCATCGGGGCAGGCAAGGAGCTTGTCGATCTCCTCCATGGTCAGGTACTCCACTTCCTTGCGGCGGATCTTGGGGGACTTGACGTTCTCCGTAGGATCGGCAGTCATAAGGCCCCGGCCGATAAGATATCGGAAAAAGGCCCGCAGGGAAGCCACCTTCCGGTTGACCGTCGCCGCCGATCTCCCCGCCATCTTCAGCTGATGGAGATAGGCGACCAGATCCGTGTTGGTCACTTCCGCCAGATCATTGCATCCCCGCTGCCGGGCATATTCTCTGAATTCACGGACATCCCTGCCGTAGGCTTCGCAGGAATTGACCGCCATCTTCTTTTCTTTTTTCAGGTAGTCTAAGAAGTCACTGATGTAATCCGTCATGGATCTTCTCCTCTTCTCTCCTATTCTCCCGTCTTTTCTCTCTGCGCAGCTGCCATGAACACGGCCGCGATGGTTTTGGAATCGATCAGTTCTCCCTCACCGGCCATCCGGTAGATGTCCCTGAAGGGGATCTTCTCCACTTCCAAAGCCTCGTCGTCATCCAGGTCCTGCTCCCCCGGGGTGAGCCCGGTCATGAGGAACAGGTGGATGATCTCCTCGGAATAGGCCACGCTGGGATTGATCTTCCCCAGGCAGCGGACGCTCTTCGCTGTGTAGCCGGTCTCTTCTTTCAGTTCCCGGATCATGGCCGCCTGAGGATCCGTCTCCCCGTCATCGATCTTGCCGGCGGGGATCTCCAGAACGGACCGTCCGCAGGCGTAGCGGTACTGACGGACCATGAGCATCTCGTCCTCATCGGTGAGAGCCACCGCCGCGACCGCTCCGTTATGCTCCACGATCTCCCGGTAGGCGTGGCCCGCCGGCGCCGTCACCGTATCCACCCGAAGGGACAGGATCCGTCCATCGTAGATCTTCTTGCTGTTTACCCTTTTCTCTTCAAAAATCATTTCCCCTGTTTCTCCTTCGTCATCTCGATGGACCGGTCCACCGCGGCCTGGAATCCTTCCTTCACGTCATCCATGAAGCCGTTGTCCAGGAGCCGTTTTACCGCCTCGATGGTGGTCCCTCCCGGTGAGCAGACGTTCTCTCTCAGCTTCTGCAGGCTCTCCGGGCTCTCCAGGACCAGTCGGGCCGCGCCCAATACCGCCTGGGCCGCAAAGGCACGGGCTTTCTCCGCTTCCATGCCGTTGTCCACCGCCGCCTGAGCCAGAGCCTCGATATACATGAAAGTGTAGGCGGGACTGCTTCCCGAAACGCCGATGACACAGTCGATCAGTTCCTCATCCACCGTCTCCACCCTGCCGGTGGTCTCAAGGATCGCCCGGGCGGTGTCCAGATCCTGATCCGTCGCCTTTTTTCCCCGGCAGACGGCGATCATTCCCTCGCCCACCATGGCCGGCGTATTGGGCATGATGCGAATGACCCGGGCCCCTTTGCCCAGGGCATTCTCAAGATACTCGGTGCTGATGCCGGCGGCCATGGAGATCACCAGTTTATCCGGCGTGTATGCTTTGGCTGCCGCCTCCATCACCGGTTCCATCCCCTGGGGTTTCACGCCGAGAATGATGACATCCGAGCCCCGGACCAGGTCTTCGATGCTGTCCGTCATGGCCAGGCCGGGGATCTCCTCCATCCTCTGCTCGCAAAGGGCTCTGCTCAGGTCGCAGATCATGATGTGATCCTTCTTCCCCCGGGGGGAAGATGCGTATCCCGTCAGGATGGCTCCGCCCATATTGCCCACGCCAATAAAGCCCGTCTTCATATCTTTCACCTCGCTGTCACGCCGGAGACCGGCTGGTCAAATATTCATATCCAATTAAAGTATACCCCAGGGCGAAGGGGAAATCAATTTCGATCCATCCGGATCAGCCAGAAGAAACCATAGCCCTTCATGGGCAGCCACCCGTCGGGGGTAAGCCGGACCGGTTTGCCGGTGAGCATATTCTTCCACCTGCCCTCGGGCAGATGGGCGCCGGCGTCGGAATCGGAGAAATTGAACACGCCGAGGAAGGTCTCCCCTTCGTGCTCCCGACGGATGCCCATGACCCGGCTTTCCCAAAGGTCCTCCACGGACATGCGTGCTTCGGCGGCAAAGACCGGGGTCCTGCTCCTGAGCCTGGCCAGTCTGCGGATGCCCCGGAAGATCTTCCAGGCCGGCGTCCCCTTCTCTTTTCTCCGCGCGGCCATTTCCCAATCGAAGGCCCCCCGGTGAAGATACCGGCTGTCCGAGCTGCGGGCGGGATCCTCGTGGTAGCTGTAGTCGTTCAGCTGACCCACTTCATCGCCGCTGTAGATCACCGGGATCCCGCTCTGGGCGAGCATCCATGCGTGGAGCATGAGATCGCATCGGATCGCCTTCTCCAGATCCCGGGTTCCCTCATCACCGGCGGCAAGCGCCGACTCGATCCCGCAGAGGGACGCAGTGGTCCCGCAGAGCCGGGCGTCCCCGAGAAAGGCGTCGTCGTTGTAGACCTCTCCCCGGGCGGGACTGCCGTACCAGTTTCCCGTTAACCAGTCGTTCAGGAACTTCTTGTGGGAGACCTCGCCCATGAAAAACTGTCCCAGGAAGGGAAAGTCCAGGCCCCAGCCGATGTCGTCGTGACACCTAAGGTAGTTCTGGAAGAACCCTTCCTTTCCCAGGCCGGCCACCTGCCCCATCTGGTGCTGCAAAAGCCGGACGTCCCGGGTCGCCAGCGTGTGCCACGTGGTGCACATGGTGGTCACGTTGTAGAGGATGTCGCACTCCGGGTCCTCGGCGGAGCCGAAGTAGGGCATGACCTGCCGGGGCTCCATGACCACTTCACCCAGAAGGGCGACGCCGGGGCAGACGATCTCGCAGGCCAGGTGCATCATCCGGATCAGGGTGTGGACCTGAGGGAGATTCCGGCAGCTGGTCCCCAGCGCTTTCCAAAGGTAGGGGATGGCGTCCAGCCGGATCACATCCATGCCCCGGTTGGCCAGATACAGCAGCTGGTCCGTCATGTCGTTGAACACCATGGGATTGGCGTAGTTCAGATCCCACTGGTAGGGATGGAAGGTGGTCATCACCACCTTGCAGACGTCTCCGTACCAGGTGAAATTCCCCGGCGCCGTAGCCGGGAACACCTGAGGCACGGTCTGCTCGTACTGCCGGGGGATCTCCCAGTTGTCGTACATGAAGAACCGGCTCATGGCCGTGGGATCACCCTTCCGCGCCTCTCTCGCCCAGACGTGTTCGTCGCTGACGTGGTTCAGCACGAAGTCGATGCAGAGCACCATCCCCTTCCCGTGGCACTCCTCTGCCAGATCCTCCAGATCCTCCATGGTCCCCAGATCGGGACGGACCCGATGGAAGTCGGAAACGGAGTAACCCCCGTCGCTCTTTCCCTCCGGAGAATCCAGCAAGGGCATCAGGTGAAGATAGTTCACCCCCAATTCCTCCAGGTAGGGCAGTCTCTTCCTGACCCCCCGAAGGTCGCCGCCGAAATTCTCCGTATAGAGCATCATCCCCAGAAGCTGGTGAGAACGGAACCAGGCCCCTTCTCCTCTTCTTTCCTCATCCAGTTTCTTAAGGGACGCCCTGCGCTCATGGCGGTTCCTCTCCAGGATCCCGACCAGATGATCCCAGGCCTTTTCATTGTCATAAAGCTCCATGAAGAGCCTTCTCAGCTCATCCATGGTCGACTTATTCTTCATTCATTTCCTCCAGAACAGGCATGGCGGGAATGGCCCCGCTGCGGGAACAGGTCTTCGCTGCGGCCCGGTTCCCAAAGGCAAGAAATTCCTTCAGTTCCCCTTCCGGCAGTCGATCCAGCGTCCTTCCCGGATCTTCCCCGAGCCACCGGCAAAGGCAGGTGAGGACGGCGCCGAGAAAGGTATCTCCCGCCCCGTTGGTGTCCGCCACCACGGTGGGCACGGTGGGGATCCTTCCCCATCCGGATCCGTGACGGTAGTACACGCCCCTTTCGCCCAGGGTGACCATAACGAGACGGATCCCCTGCTCGGCAAACCACAGGGAGCCCTTCTCCAGATCGGCGGTACCGCTCATCATCTCCATTTCTTCTTCGGACACTTTGATGATATCCACCTCGGCCAGAGGCACCTTCATCCAGGAGACCCCCGTCTCCTCGTTTGGCCACAGCGCCGGACGGTAGTTGGGGTCGTAGCTGACCAGCACGCCGGAAGATCTCGCCTCCCGGACCGCCGCCAGGGTGGCTTCCCTCGCCGGTTCGTCCGTCAGGGAAAGGGATCCGAAATGAAGCACCCGGGGAAAGTCTTCCCGCCGGCTCCACTCCAGGGCTTCCTCAGCGGTAAGCTGAGTGTCCGCCCCGGGCTGGCGGTAAAAGGTAAAGCTCCGCTCCCCGTCATCCTCCACATGGACGATGGCCAGGGTGGTGGGAAAATCCGCCGTCTCCCTCAAATAGGTGGTGTCCACCTTTTCCCTCTCCAGGGTGCTGCGAAGCTCCTGGCCGAAGGAATCCCTGCCGATCTTGCCGATAAATCCCGCGCTGGCTCCCAGGCGGGCCGCGCAGGCCGCCACGTTGGCCGGGGCGCCGCCGGGAAATGCGGCGAATCGACAGACGTTCCCTTCGTCTCTGCCGGTCTGGGTCAGATCGATGAGTACTTCTCCCAGGGTGATGATGTCCTTCATGGATGAACTCCTTTCCTGCCGGACGGCTTCCTCTCCGCCTGGAAACTGCAGTGTTGGTAGGC
>CADBQT010000038.1 GCA_902796875.1 uncultured Eubacteriales bacterium | reverse complement strand
GGCGGGATCTACTGCCTCCTCGGGGGAAACGGCGTAGGCAAGAGCACCCTGATGAAACTCCTCCAGGGGATCCTGAAGCCGGTGCGGGGATCGGTGAAGGTCAGCGGCCGGGCGGCTATGCTTCCCCAGAATCCCCAGGCCCTCTTTTCGGAGATCACTGTAGAGGAAGATCTGCTGGATGCTCTCAGCTATGAAGAAAAAAGCGAAGAAGAAAAGATCCGAGCCGTAGGGGAGATGCTCGACATTCTGGAGATCGGCCATCTTCACGAGGTCCATCCCTATGATCTGTCCGGCGGGGAACAGCAGCGCCTCGCCCTGGGAAAGGTCCTGCTGGTGGAGCCGGAGATCCTCCTTCTGGACGAACCGACCAAGGGATTGGATCCCTTTTTCAAGATCACCCTGGCGAAGATACTCCGCCGGCTGGCGAAGAGGGGGATCACCTGTATCATGGTGTCCCACGACATCGAGTTTTGCGCCGAGTTCGGGGACCGGTGCGCCATGTTCTTCGACGGGAATCTGGTCTCCGAGGGAAGTCCCCGGGAGTTTTTCGCAGGCAACAGTTTCTATACGACGACAGCCAACCGGATCGCCAGGGAGTACTTCCCCCAGGTGATCACCTGGAGGGAAGCGGCGGAGTGCCTGAGGAGAGTGAAGTGAGCGGAAGGAACCGAAACCGGATGGATATGACTCAGGCTGAGGCGGCCGGCAGGAAGCGGACCGCCGTATCGGCGCTGATCATTTTTCTTCTCATTCCGGCGACTGTAGCGGCCGGCGTGGTTTATTTTGACCAGAACCTGTACATGGTGAGCAGCCTGCTCGTGGTCATCTACACGCTGATCCCCTTTTTCATGGTATTTGAACGGCGAAGGCCCAAGGCAAGGGAGATCGTTCTCATCGCCATGATGTCCGCTCTGACGGCGGTACTGCAGCTGTTTTTTCACGTTACCATACCCGTACAGGCAGGGACAGCCATGGTGATCATTTCCGGGATCGCCCTGGGCCCGGAGGCGGGATTCCTCATCGGAGCACTGGCCCGGCTGGTGTGCAATTTCTACATGGGACAGGGGCCGTGGACGCCCTGGCAGATGTTCTGCTGGGGCCTGCTGGGATTTCTCGCCGGGCTGGCCTTTAACAGGATCGACCCGTCCCGGCTCCGCCGGTCCGCTCCCCTGATGCAGATGAACTCCCGCAGCTTCCGGGTAGTGGTCGGCCCGGTGATGTGCATCGCGCTGGCGGTCATCGCCGCCTGGATCACCTGGCTGATCTGGCCGGGAAAGGACGGGACGTTCTTCGGATGGCGGCTGTATGTTTTCGGCGGGCTTGGGCTCCTTGCCGGAGTGCTTTTGCAGCGGAAGCGGCTGCCTGCCGACGGCCTGACCATGGCTCTGTTCACCTTCTTCGTGACCTTCGTGGTCTACGGTGGGATCATGAACGTGTGCGCTATGGTGAACGCATCGGTCATGCCGGGGGGCGATCCGGTGAGTCTGAATACCCTGAGGATCCTCTACGTCTCCGGAGCGCCCTACGATGCATTTCATGCGCTGACTGCAGCGGTATTCATCTTCCTGTTCGGCGATATGATCATTCAGAAACTGGAGAGGATAAAGATAAAGTACGGAATATATCGAGGTTGATCATGGACAGAAACATTCGCAGCAGAATCAGTATTGCTACCTGCTGCCCGAAATGGAGGCAGATCGCCGGGGAATTTCATGTGGCCATTGAACTGGATCAGTTCTGCCAGGCAAAAAATATGGATTCCCCCATCGTGGAAAGAATTACGCCGGTGATCCGCAGGGATCTGGAAGAGTTCCCGGGAGCGGTCTTCCATGCTCCTTTTAATGAGCTGTTCCCGGCGGCCATCGATCCGAAGGCCAGGAAACTGGCTATGGACCGCTATCTTCAGGCGGCAGAACTGGCGAGATCCTTTGGCATCCGCAAGATGGTCGTCCATTCAGGGTGGATCCCTCACGTGTATTTCAAGGAATGGCACATTCCCCGATCCGCAGAGTTCTGGGCCGGGTTTATGGAGCATCAGCCGGAGGATTTTCATCTGTCCATAGAAAACGTTTTGGACGATGAGCCGGAGATGATGGCTGAGATCGTCCGCCGGATGAACGATCCCCGGGTGGGTATCTGCTACGATGTGGGGCACGCCAATATCGTCAGCAGGGAAGGGCAGGACAGGTGGATGGAGGTCCTGGCGCCGTACCTGAACCATCTTCATATTCATAACAATGGGGGAAGCGTGACGAACACAAAGGCCTGACCGAGGGCACTCTGGATATAGAGCGGCTCCTGGATCATGTCATCGAAAACTGTTCGGAGGAGACTACGGTGACCTGTGAAATACTGGCCGGGAAGGAATCGTTCACATGGCTTGAAGAAAAAGGATATCTGGGGTAGTATGGCGCCAGCTGTCCAGGTTTGCCTTTGGGAGCGGATTTCGCTATAATATCTGCATGTGCGAAAGGAAAATGTTTTCATGATACTGATTAAGGAATTTGATTTCGACGCGGCCCATAATCTGATCCACTACCACGGCAAATGCGAGCGGCTCCACGGTCATACTTACCGGCTGGTGGTGAAGCTGGAGGGCACACCGGACGAAGAGGATATGGTCTACGATTTCACCCGGCTGAAGGACCTGGTGAAGGAGGAGATCCTGGACGAGTTCGATCATCATTACATCAACGACTTCATCCCGCAGCCCACGGCGGAAAACATCGCCGTGTATATCTGGAACAGGCTGGAGCCTTTGGTGAAGACGCCCAATGCCCATCTGGCGGAGATCGAAGTGTGGGAGACCGCCACTTCCGGGATCGTATATAACGGGAAATAGAATCGGGAGCTATAGATGAAAGACGTACAGAGCGAAAAAGACACGCGCAATATCTACCTGCATCAGGTGGGGATCCGGGATCTGAAGTATCCGGTGGTCATCCGAAACGGAGAAGGGGAGACCTTCCCGGTGACGGCCCAGGTCAGCCTTTTTGCTGATCTGGAAGGAGACCAGAAGGGGACTCACATGTCCCGGTTCGTGGAGGTCCTGACCCAGGACAACCAGATGGACCTGAGGCACATCCGCCATCTGCTGGAGAGTATCCGGGATCGGCTGGAGGCGAAGAACAGCTTCTGCCGGATCCGGTTCGACTATTACATGTGGAAAAAGGCTCCGGTGACGGGACGCGAATCCTATCTGGATCTGGAGGTGGAATACGCCGGTTCTCTACGGGATGGAGAGCTGGAGTTCGAGATGACGGTCCGCACGCCGGTGACCACCCTGTGCCCCTGCTCCAAGGAGATCTCCGATTATTCGGCCCACAATCAGCGGGCCATCGTCTCCATCACCGTGACCACGGACCAGTACATCTGGATCGAGGATCTCTGCCGGATCGCCGAGGAGTCGGCGTCCTGCCCGGTCTATTCCCTGCTGAAGCGGCCGGACGAGAAATACGTCACCGAGTACGCCTACGATCATCCCAAGTTTGTGGAGGACGTGGCCCGGGACGTGAAGATGCGGGTGGACAAGATGGAGGGCGTGAAGCACTACGTGATCGAGGTGGAGAGCCTGGAGAGCATCCACAACCACTCGGCCTACGCCAAGGTGGAAGGGTAAGCCTTGCCGGGCGGTCCGC
>CADBQT010000037.1 GCA_902796875.1 uncultured Eubacteriales bacterium | reverse complement strand
TCCTTGGAATCCTTCTTCTCGATCTTGGCGTTGTCCACGATGAAATCCATGACCTTGTCGTAGAGGAGGCTGATGTGGACGTACTGGTCCATGGTCCTGCCGGTGTAAGCCTGGACCGTCTCCTCGTCGTAGCCCTTCTCTTCCACTTCCTTCTGCTTGGCTTCCTTGTCCTTGTCCGTGTACTCCAGGTTCTCCTTATCGGCGATGGACTCGACGACCAGTTCCTGCTTGACCAGCATCTCGGCGCTTTCCTTGATCATCTTCTTGTAGGATTCCTCGTCGCTGGCGCCAAAGTACTGGGCGATGATCTCGCTCCGGTCCACCCCGTACTGCTCCGCCATGGTGTCCACCTGAGCATCGAAGACTTCCTCGTAGTGCTTCAGTTCTTCTTCGGGATACTTTTTGACTTCACTGTTTTCCAGGACTTCGGACCAAAGCTGGGCCTTCTGGTTGTCCGCAGCTTCCGTTTCCTTTTCCTTCTTCAGGGCCTTCCGGACGGAGTCCTCATATTCATCCTTGCTCTTGAACTCCGTGTTCTTCTTCACGTACTCGTCGGTGTATTCCGGAACTTCCGTGCGCTTGGCCGAATTGATGGTCACATCGAAGGTGGCGTCCTTGCCGGCGACTTCCTCTCCCTGATAATCATCCGGGAAAGTCACTTCCAGGGTGACCTTGTCCCCCACGTGCTTGCCGATCAGTCCGTCCTCGAACCCATCGATAAAAGAGCCGCTGCCGATCTCCAGGTCGGTGCCCTCGGCGGATCCTCCTTCGAATTCCTTGCCGTCGATCTTACCCTTGTAGTCGATATTTACCGTGTCGCCTTTCTCGATCTCGTCGTCCTTGGTCAGTTCCTTGGTGGAACCGGCGGCTTCCAGACTTTCGTCGATCCGCTCCTTGACCTCATCGTCTGTGACTTTGATCTCGCCCACCGGCTCGATGGTCAGACCCTTGTACTGCCCGACCTTCACATAGTCGTCGTAATCCAGACCGCTGTAGGGTTCATCCCCGCAGGCGCACAGGGAAAGAGAAAAAGCCAGCACTGCGGCAAACCCGATCCCCAGAAATACTCTTTTCTTCGGCATGACAATCTCCTTTATCATTTTCATACAGGGTATATCTTAACACCCGAATATGTTCGTTTCGTGTAAATCCCGATCAGATCTGATCGAATTCTTCGATGGCCCGGACGATGACCTCCATCTCCCGCTCTCCGTACCGCTGATCCAAAGGCAGGGGCAGCACGTCCGCCGACCACCGGTATTCCCGGCTCTCCGGATCGCAGATCTCCAGAAGATAGGACCAGTTGGTGGGCACGTAGATTTTTTTCGAGGCGAGAAAGCGCCGAAGTTCCACGCCGTTGGCATGATAGTATGGAAAGGCAAAGGGTGCCTCAGGCGTCCTGCGGGTGAAGGGATTCCCTTCCGGCCACCCGGTCTTGGGAAAGTTCTCTTCCGGAAGCAGCTTCTTAAGAGTCAGGTAATTGGCGTGCCGCTTCTCCCTCACCCTGTCGTAATCGATCCCCCGAAGGATCGTCTCCGTCAAAGGCGACATCTTCATGGGCGGAAGCTCGGCGAAGGTATCTGACACGTCCCGCATGTCCTTGTAATAGTCGCTGGCTTTCCCTTCCAGTCTGCCCAGCATATGCTTCATCCTTCCCGCCGAATGGTCCATCTCGAGACGCTCCGCTGCCGCCCGGGTCTCCTCCGGACTTCCCGTGTACAGGTAGGCGCCGTCGCTGATCCCGAAAAACTTCCGGGGAGTATAGATAGTAGGAATGCCGTCGATGGGTCTCTGATAAAAGGCCTGGGCGTGGTCCACGATGATCTGTCCGTAGGTCTGCCTGTAGCGGCGGAGATCTTCGTCCTCCACCTGGCCGTAGAAGTTGACGATGTAAAGCCAGTCTCCCTCTTTTCCGAAATCCGTCTCATCGAGGAGAGGTTCCAGATGGTCGTCCAGCCCGTACAGGACCACTTCGCATCCTGCCCGCTCCGCGCCGTGGATCACCGAGTCGCAGATGTAACGGGGGATGAACATTCTCCGGCACTGAAGCTGCCGGATCAGGACCATGAGGGCGGTCCTTCCCAGGTTGAGCCGCACCAGTTCCGGGTAATAATCATCCCGGTCCGGGCGCTCCAGTTCCATATATCCTCCGATCTCCTCGATCCCTCCGGTCTCCTGAATGACGGCAGGGGCCCTGTTTTCATCCGCGGTCATCTCGCTTCTCCTTCCTCTTCCGGCCTTTCCAAAGGCAACGTCATATTACCATCCCCCGCCCCCAATATCAACACCTCTTGCAGAACGGCGGGTTTTACGATATAGTTTTAACTGAGTTATTATGTCGCTTGCGCATGGTTGAAGGAGTCTGTACGACATGCTGATATCCGTAGTGATCCCCTGTTATTATTCCGAGAAAACGATCCGAAAGGTCTCCACCTTGATCCTCGATGAGTTCGATCAACACGAGGGTTATGAGTGTGAGCTGGTTCTCGTCAACGACGGTTCCACCGACGGGACCTTCGAGGAGATCCGCGCCCTGAGCCGGGAGCACGAGAACATTTTCGGCGTCAATCTGATGCGGAATTTCGGACAGCACAACGCCCTGATGGCGGCCATGCAGTACACCAACGGCGAATACATCCTGGGCATGGATGACGACATGCAGACCCATCCTTCCCAGATGTTCAAGCTGATCGACCACATCGTGGAGGGATCCTACGATCTGGTCTACGGCATCTATCCCAAAGTCAAGAACAGTCCCCTGAAGCACCTGACCAGCATCATCAACCGGAAAACTTCCCGGGTGATGCTCAGCCGCCCGAAGGAAGTGGAGTCCAGCAACTTCTGGATCATCACCCGGAGGGTGCGGGACGAAGTAATCAAGTACACCACTTTCAATCCCTACGTGGATGCTATCTTCTACCGGGTGACCCGGAACATCGGCATGGTCCCGGTGGAACACTTCAAGCGGGAGCACGGGACTTCCGGCTACACCTTCCGCAAGCTGCTGAAGCTGTGGCTGGCCTACTGGAACTTTTCCGTCATCCCCCTGCGGATGTCCTTTTTCCTGGGACTGATCTCCGCCGCCGGCGGCGTCATCCTCGCCATACTGATGATCATCAACCGGCTGATCTATCCGGATCTGCCCGTAGGCTGGTCGTCCACCATGTGTACCATGGTGTTCCTCTTTGGCGTGGTCCTCATGGTGCTGGGGATCATCGGAGAGTATCTGGGCAAGATCATTCTCATCATCAACCATACCCCTCAGTACGTGATCCGGGAACACACCGGATCGGTGCTCATCGAGGACACTACAGACGATATGGAGTCCGCGAAGATCGAAGCTCCCGCGGAGACCCAACCGGCGGAAGCCAGAGAGGAAGAGGCATGAAGAAACTTCTGATCCTGGGCGCCAGCATCTATCAGGTCCCCCTGATCTCCACCGCCAGACGGATGGGGCTTCACACCATCGTCTCCAGCATCCCGGGAAACTACCCCGGGTTCGATCTGGCCGATCAGGTCTACACCGTCAACACCACCGACCGGGAGGCCACCCTCC
>CADBQT010000036.1 GCA_902796875.1 uncultured Eubacteriales bacterium | reverse complement strand
TCGATGAGCTCCACTCTTCCCTTGACCCGGATGTCCGCCAGGGCCGCGGTGATGTCCTCAGGGCTCACCTGGAAGTGGCGGCAGATGGCGATGGCCGTCAGGGAATTGTAGACGCTGAACTTGCCAGGGATGTCGATCTCCACAGGGAAGTCCATCAGACCCCTCACCTGGTAGGAGATGCCCAGGTATCCGGGATGGGAAACCAGCTGCATGTTCTCCGCCCTAAGGTCCGCCTCCGGAGAGAGCCCGTAGGTCTCCAGCTCACAGGTGTGGCCGTCGATGATCTCCTCAAAGTGGGGATCGTCCCGGTTGACGATGCCGATCCGGCACTGGGAGAGGAGCATCTTCTTGCAGGCCATATAGTGATCGAAGTCCCGGTGTTCGTTGGGACCGATGTGATCCGATTCGATGTTGGTGAAGATGCCGTAGTCGAAGATGAACCCAGCCGTCCGGTGGAGCATGAACCCCTGTGAGGAAGCCTCCATGACCACGCAGTCGCAGCCCGCATCCACCATCTCCCGGAAATACTTCTGGACCGTATAGGATTCGGGGGTGGTGTTGGGAGCGGGGTAGGACTTTTCTCCGACGATGGCTTCGATGGTGCCGATGAGTCCCACCTTGTGGCCGGTCCGCTCCAGAATGGACTTGACCATGTAGGTGGTGGTGGTCTTTCCCTTGGTGCCGGTGATCCCGATGGTGGTCAGCTCCCGGGCGGGGTGGCCGAACCAGGCCGCGGAAAGGCAGGCCAGGGCGTAGCGGCTGTTCTCTACCCGAACCACCACGGGACCGGAAGCACCGGAAAGGCCTTCTTTATCGGCAACCTCTTTCCCGGCTTCGGCGATGGCGTCAAGGTCCACATCCCGGTCGATGACGATGACGGCGGCCCCAGCCTTTGCCACATCGGCAGCGAAGTTGTGGCCGTCGAAAGCGGCTCCCTGGATGCACACAAAGAGGGATCCGGGGGACACCTTCCTGGAGTCCATGACCAGGTCGTCGATCTGAAGGTCGCAGGTAACGCCCGTACCGGCTTCGGGTCCGGTCAGGACCTCATATTTAAGAGACTCAAATAACTGAGCAAATTTCATTATTCAATACGTCCTTTCACTTGCAAAAATTCCCTACATATCATACACTACATATCCAACCATTTCAATCAAAGACCGTAATGGAGGAGAATATGAGCAAGTTTGCCATGCTGGGTTATGTGATCGTGTTTCTTCTGGCCTTTGCCCTTCTCTCGGTGGCCATAGGATTCTTTAAGGCGGCCTTCCAGCAGCGAAAGGCCGACAAGGCGGCGGCCGAGGAGAAACGGGCCGAGGAAGAGGCGAAAGCAAAGGCAGAGGAAGAGAAGAAAAAGGCCAGACAGAAGGGGAAACAGGGGGAGAAGAAAAAGATCAAAAGACTGGACGAGTAGCCGGCCCCCAGACCGGGCGGATGAATAAAATCATCCGTTGAACGGGATGGGGGCTTTGTGCTATAATGCCTTTGCGAATACAAATACCGACAGGTGCCGCACATCCGTATTCCCGGACGGTTCGGGAGATTCCGAAAGGGTGGGAGTCCGGATGCGGGGGTAATAGGGAAGCAGGTGAGAAACCTGCGCGAACTCGTCACTGTATGCGGCGGGGGCGGAGTCCATCCGGGAGGCAAAGGCAAAGGCGCCGGCGCAGCCCGAAGCCACTGGGAGAGATCCTGGGAAGGCGGACGAAGCGAAGGCCGTAAGTCAGGAAACCTGCCTGTCGGGAATAGAGGGGGAATGAGAGCGCCGGCCTGCCAGCAGGAAGGGGGTCCGTTCGTCCCGGCCACGAGTCACTGGCGGATGTAATACTGAATGATACCTCATGAGGCTTTGCACCGTTTGCGAGGCCTTTTGTGTTCTGCGACCATATTATTTATCACACAGGAGGTATGATCATGAAAAACTACAGAAAACTCATTGTCCTCTGCCTGGCTCTGGTGTTTGCTCTCGGCCTGACTCTGGCCGGCTGCGGCGGCTCCGGCGACTCGGAAGAGGCGGAACCGGCGGATAATGGCGCAGATGCGGTGGCGGCATGCAACGAAGCCATCGAGGCGATCCAGGTCCAGGAGAGGACCGATGACACGGATGCCCAGTGCGAGGCGGCCAAGGCGGCTTATGACGCTCTGACCGACGAGCAGAAGGAGCAGCTGGATGATCCGGGATACTTCGGCGATGACACCGGCGATGCGTCCAAGGACGATCCCTTGAACGGCGACGAGATCGGCGAAAAGGAACTGCTGGTGGTCAGCTTCGGCACGTCCTTTAACGACAGCAGAGTCCAGGACATCGGCGGCGTGGAAAAGGCGCTGATCGAAGCCTATCCCGACTGGTCCGTGAGAAGAGCGTTCACGGCGCAGATCATCATCAACCACATCCAGGCTCGTGACGGCGAGAAGATCGACAACATGGATCAGGCTCTCCAGAGAGCCGTCGACAACGGCGTCAAGACCCTGGTGGTCCAGCCGACTCACCTGATGCACGGCGCCGAGTATGATGAGCTGGTAGCAGCAGTGGAAAAGGTAAAGGATAAGTTCGAGTCCGTCGAGATCGCAGAGCCCATGCTGGGCGAGGTCGGCGCGGATGCTTCCGTCATCAATGCGGATAAGGAAGCGGCTGCCAAGGCGGTGGTCGATGAGGCCGTCAAAGTTGCCGGCGCAGATTCCATCGACGCCATGGCGGAAGACGGAACGGCTCTGGTCCTCATGGGCCACGGAACGTCCCACGAAGCCAGCGTGACCTACAGCCAGATGCAGAAGCAGATGGAAGAACTGGGATACAAGAACGTCTTCGTCGGGACCGTTGAAGGCATTCCGGAAGAGACCGCATTCCCCCAGGTGAAGAAGGCTGTGGAAGAGGCAGGCTACACCAAGGTCGTCCTGCGTCCCCTGATGCTGGTGGCCGGTGACCACGCCAACAACGACATGGCTGCCGATGAAGAGGGAAGCTGGTACTATGGTTTCGCCAACGGCGGTGAGTTCGAGGTCGAGGGTGCTGATGCGCCGGTCGACACGGGCAAAGGCTTTGGCAAGGAAAACGTCTCCTGCCAGATCGAAGGCATGGGCCGGATCGCAGACATCCAGAAGCTCTACGTCGAGCACGCTGGCGCTGTGATCAACAAATAAAGAATCCATATAAACAGCGACGTCAGGTAATGATAAACGTGCCGGCTGGCCGCCCCTTGGGGAGCCGGCCGGTATTTTTACCGGTAAGGAGAGATCATGAGTAAGAGAAGATTCGGACTGGCCATCCCGGTCATGGTGCTGGGGATCCTGCTTGCCTTCGGGCTGGCCGGCTGCGGCTCCGGCACGGAGGAAGGGACCGAAACGCCGGATCCGGGGATCGCCGACGGCACCTACGTGGCGGACTTTACCACAGACAGCAACATGTTTCACGTCAACGAGGCCAACGAAGGCAAAGGCCTGCTGACGGTCAAGGACGGCAAGATGACCATCCACGTCTCCCTGGCGTCCAAGAAGATCACCAACCTCTTCCCGGGCACGGCGGAAGACGCCGCCAAGGACGGGGCCCAGCTGATCGAGCCCACCAAGGACAAGGTGGTCTACAGCGACGGCTATGAGATGGAGGTCTACGGGTTCGACATCCCCGTGCCCGCTCTGGACCAGGAGTTCGACGTGGCCCTCATCGGGACCAAGGGCAACTGGTACGACCACAAGGTGACCGTGTCCAACCCGGAGCCGGGAGATGCGGTCCCGGGAAGCGCTGCGGCCTCCGATGCAAAGGCAGAGGATGGCGCAGAGGCTGAAGCAGGAGATGAAAACGCCGACGCCGAGAGCGCTGCGGGAGAAGCCAAGGCCGTGGACGCTATGGAGGACGGAGAGTATCAGGTGAACATCGCCATGGAGGGAGGCACCGGACGGGCCTCCATCGACACCCCGGCGAAGATGAAGGTGGAGGGTGGCAAAGGCACCCTGACCGTCACCTGGTCCAGCCCCAACTACGACTACATGCTGGTGGACGGGGAAAAGTATGAGCCGGTGAACAGGTCGGGAAATTCCACCTTCGAGATCCCGGTGAAGAATCTGAACGAGGCCTTCAAGGTCATCGCCGACACCACGGCCATGAGCAAGGCCCACGAGATCGAGTACACCCTGGTGTGTACGCTGGTAGAGTAAGCGGCGGCCTTTGGAGCCGGCCGGAGAGAACAGACCGAAGAGGAGAACCATGAAAGAAGGAAGAGGAATCGCCTACGGAGTAGGCGTGGGCCCGGGAGATCCGGAGCTGATGACCATGAAGGCCGTTCGCCTGATCCGGGAGAACGACTGCATCGCCGTGCCGGGAAAAGTCGCCCGGGAATCGGTGGCCTATCAGATCGCTGTCCAGGCGGTGCCGGAGCTTGCGGACAAGGAACTGATCCCCATCTACATGCCCATGACCATGGACGTGGAAGAGCAGCGGAGGAACCACCGCAAGGGGGCGGACCTCATCGAGGAACAGCTGGACCAGGGGAAAAACGTGGTCTATCTGACCCTGGGAGATCCGACGATTTACTGCACCTTTTCCTATCTGCAGAAGCTGATGGACGAGGATGGATACGAGACGGCTCTGGTCAGCGGCATCCCCTCCTTCTGCGCGGCGGCGGCAAGGGGAAACCTTCCCATCACCCTTTGGAACCAGTCCATGTATGTGGTGCCGGCGGCCCACAAGCTCCACACCAAACTGAGCCATCCGGGCAGCTACGTGCTCATGAAGTCGGGCAGCCACATGAAGGAGGTCAAAGACCTGCTTCGGGCCAGCGGCAAGGACGTGTTCATGGTGGAAAACTGCGGCATGGAAAACGAGAAGGTATATAGCGACGTGGAGGAGATCCCCGATGAAGCGGGATACTTCTCCCTGATCATCGCCCGGGATCGGGAAGACAAATAAGGGGAACTCCGGGACTGCCCGGGCAGGAGAATCGGATGATCGAACTTCGGGGTCTGACAAAAAAATACGGAGACTTCACGGCGGTGGATAACGTGGATCTGACCATCGAGACGGGGGAATTCTTCGGTCTGCTGGGACCCAACGGGGCCGGCAAGACCACCACCATCAGCATGCTTTCCACGGTGCTCCTCCCCACGGCGGGGGAGGTCCGCATCGACGGGAAAAAGCTTGATCGGAAGGCCTCGTCGGAGAAGCGAAAGATCAGCGTCATCACCCAGGAGTATTCCATGCGTCAGGACATGACCATGGATGAGGTGATGGAGTATCAGGGAAGACTCTATTACATGCCGAAGAAGGAGATTCGGGAAAAGAGCCGGGAACTTCTGGAGTTCGCCGGCCTTTCCGATTATCATCATCGGGTGGTCCGTCACCTTTCCGGAGGCATGAAGCGAAAGCTGATGATCTGCCGGGCGCTGATGACCGAACCGGAGATTTTGCTTTTGGACGAGCCTACGGCGGGGATGGATGCCATCTCCCGGCGGCAGATGTGGAACCTGCTCCGTCAGCTTCACGGGCAGGGGATCACCATCCTTCTGACCACCCACTACATCGATGAGGCCCAGTCTCTCTGTGAGCGGGTGGCCCTGATGAACAAAGGGGAACTGAACGTGATCGATACCCCGGCCAATCTCATCGAGGAACTGGGTGCATTTGCGGTGGACGAGACCGGAGAGGAGCAGATCAAAAGCCGGTACTTCGCCCGGAGGGAAGAAGCCATCGAGTACCTGGCTCAGGCAGGTGAAGACGCGTCCCTGCGCAGCACCACCCTGGAGGACGTTTTCGTGGAAAAACTGGGAAGGAGAATCGATCAGAAGTAATGGGTATCCTTGCCGTACTTTGGGAAAAATGGAGAGAGTTCCGGCGGGACTTTTATAAGATCACCCTGGCGGCGGTGATCACCCCCCTCATGTACCTGATCGTGTTCGGGCTGGGGATCCAGACCACCTCCCACGGTGAGCCCTACCTTAATTTTCTGATCCCCGGGATCGTGGCCCTGTCCACCATGACGGGAAGCTTCGGCGCCGTGGCTCAGAACATGAGCGTCCAGCGGCTCTACGAGAAGGCCCTGGATCAGGTGATGGTCTCGCCCACGCCCCTGTGGCAGTTCATCCTGGGGCAGGTCATCGGAGGGGCCCTGCGGGGAATGTATTCCGGTGGGATGATCCTGCTTCTGACTCTTCCCATCCGGACGGGGCTGATCTTTAACGGCTGGTCCGTGCTCATCATGTTCCTCAACGGAACGGTGTTTGCCACCCTGGCCCTGGTCCTGTCATTCCTGGCCAAAAGCTATACCGATGCGCCCCGCTATACGGCCTACATCATCACCCCCATGTCTTTCCTCTGCAATACCTTTTTCTCCACCGAGTCCATGCCCATGGGGATCCGGCAGGTGGTGGCAGCCCTGCCCCTGTCCCAGACCAGCGGCATGATCCGGAGCATCTCCGAGGGGATCGGTTTCGATCCCATGGGGATCCTTATCCTGATCCTCTACCTGATCGCCTTCTCCCTGATCTCGGTGGCCTTCATCTACAAGAAGAAGAATCTGTGAGGAGGGTCGAGATGGACGGGATGAGAAACGATATGAACAACACTGCGGGCGGAAAAGGACTGCTGGTCGTCAGCTTCGGAACGACCCACAATCGGACCTGTGAAGAGACCATCGGGGCCATCGAGGAGTCTCTCGCAAAGGCATTCCCGGACCGGAAGATCTTCCGGGGATGGACAAGCAAAATGATCATCCGCCGCCTCGACGCCCGGGACGGGATCCACGTCGATACGGCGGAGGAAGCCCTGGACCGGATGGTGGATCAGGGGATCGACGATGTGCTGGTGGTCCCCACCCATATGATCGGTGGCGGAGAAAACGACCGGCTCGCCGAGCTCCTTCGCGCAAAGGCAGGTCAGTTCAAATGCATCACCGCCAGTCGCCCTCTTCTGGATGAGGAAAGGGATCTGGAGGAACTGGCGAAGATCCTGGGGGAGGAATACCTGGGCGCGCCGGGTGCTTTGGAAGCGGCGGATGCTTCGGAAGCGTCGGATGCTCCTGGCGCGCGAGGCGACCGGGCCCTGGTCCTCATGGGCCACGGCTCGGCGGACAAGCCCTCCGCCAACGAGATCTACGTTCGGCTGGAGGAGAGCTTCCACCGGCTGGGTTGGACCCGTGCCTTCGTGGGCACGGTGGAAGGGACCCCGGATCTGGAGGACGTGCTGGGAAAGCTCAGCGGCGGCGACAGAGCTGCCGGCCCTGCTGGAGGCTCCACCGGTGAAGCCGCCACCACCCTGGCCCCCCTCATGATCGTGGCCGGGGAGCACGCCGTAAAGGATATGGCGGGAGAAGATCCCGACTCCTGGATGAACCGGATGAAGGCAGCCGGCTACACAGTAGAGGCCGTCAAAAAAGGACTGGGCGCCTACGAAGGCGTCCGCCGAATGTTCGTCCGCCACGGCCAGGAAGCCCGGCCGGTAGAATAAACGACGACACAGGCTGCAGAGCGAAGAGATAAGAGAGCGAAATAAATCGAGGAAGAGCGACGGATCGATGATCAGACGAGGGACACAAAAGACAAAAACCTTATGCCGGGTGACCGCGGCAGTGATCGCCCTGGTGTTTGCGTTGGGTCTTGGCGCCCCGGCGGCCCCTGCCTTTGGAGCGGAGGGCTACGACAAGGTGGCCTCCGAAGGGGAGACGGCCAAGTCCGTGGACATCGGAAGCTACGGCATGCTCCCGGTGTACGGGCGGGACGTGAAGGACGGCCGGTACGAGGTCATCACCGAGAGCAGCTCCACGTTCTTCCACGTGGAGAAGACCGTCCTCACGGTGAAGGACGGCAAGATGACCGCCCAGATGACCCTGTCCAGCGCCAGCTACAAGTTCATCTATCCCGGGACCGCGGAGGAAGCGGCCGCGGCGCCTTTGGAAGACTACATCGAACCGAAGAACCGGGAGGGGCGGAGCACCTTCACCATGAAGGTGGAGGCTCTGGATACCCCCGTGGACTGCGCCGCCTACAGCAAGCGAAAGAAAAAATGGTACGATCGGAAGATCCTCTTTAGCGCCGGCTCTCTGCCGGAGGACGCCCTGAAGATCACCCTGCCGGACTACGAACGGATCCGGGAGGCGTTGGAGTTTTACGACGAGGCCAAGGGGACCAACACCCTGAAGCAGGCGGAGATCGATCAGCAGGCCAAAGGCAGCGAGGACGTGGACGAAGGGACCATTTCCGTGGAGCCGGCCAAGGTGAACGTGGAAGACGGGGAGTACTCCATCCAGGTCCACATGACCGGCGGCAGCGGACGGGCCTCCGTGACCTCGCCCACGTGGCTGACGGTGAAAGACGGGAAGGCTTATGCCCGGCTGCTTTGGAGCAGTACCTACTACGATTACATGATCGTCGGCGGGAAGAAGTACCTGAACGAGACCACGGACGGAGGGAATTCCACCTTCACCATCCCGGTGCCCGTCATGGACGAAAGCTTCACGGTGACGGCGGACACCACGGCCATGGGTCATCCGGTGGAGATCGAGTACCGGCTGACTTTTTATGAGGACACCATCGGGGACAAGAACCAGATCCCCCAGGAGGCGGCCATCAATGTGCTGATCCTGGCGCTGGCCATCATCCTGGTCGGAGGTCTGCTCAACTTCCTGGTGAAAAGACGGAGAAAACAATAATGACGGAAAACACGATGACCAACATCATCATGACCACCATCGACCACCATCGGGCCGACGTGTCGGAACGGGAACTCTTTGCCTGCGACGAGACTCAGACGGAGGAGATCTACGCCTGGGCAAAGGCAGAGGCGGCCGTTCGCGGCGCCGTGCTGATCAATACCTGCAACCGGACGGAACTGTATCTGTCCCTGGGTGAGGATGCCTCGGCCGGCTGCGCGCCGGAGGAAGATCCGGCGGCCGGCGCGGCCATCGACCCCTATCAGGTCCTGTGCCGGGTCCACGGGCTTGAGCCCGAGCGGCACGCTCATCTCCAGCAGACCCTTCAGGGGGACGACGTGCTGCGTCATCTTTGCCTTCTTACGGCGGGGGCCCGGTCCCGGCTTTGGGGAGACAGCCAGATCATCAGCCAGGTGGGGGATGCGGTGCGGGATGCCCGCCGGCGCGGCGCTTCCGATGGTGTGCTGAACACGGTGTTCAGACTTGGGATCACCGCCGGCAAAGAGATCCGCACCCACGTGGATCTTCACATCCACGACGACTCCACGGCGGACTGCGCCGTGAGAAGAGTCGATGAGGAGTCGGATGTTCGGGCCGTGCTGGTCATCGGCAACGGCAGCATCGGCCGGAGGGTGGCCCGGCAGTTGGCGGCAAAAGGTCTTCGCACTTTCATGACCCTTCGCCGGTATCGCCACGGGGAGGCGGAAGTCCCCGAGGGCGTGGAGCCGGTGCCCTATGCAGATCGATATGCGGTGATGATCGACTGCGATGCGGTGGTCAGCGCCACCGCCAGTCCCCACGTGGTGGTCACCGCCCGGGAACTGACGGAGACCGCCGGCGGGGCGGGCGACGACGCGCGCCGGCCTGCGATGCCCCGCCTCTTTATCGACATGGCGGTGCCCCGGGACGTGGCCCCCGAAGTGGGGGATCTTCCCGGCGTGACCTGTTGCGATATCGACCAGATCAGCGGCGGCCGGCCGGACCGGCTGCGCCATGAACAGCAGGAAGAACTGACAGAGTATGTAGAAGGCTATGTGACCGAATTCCACCGCTGGGAAAAGGAACGGGGCCGGATGGAAGAGTCCATCCAGCGTCTCACCGATCCTGAACGGGACCGGGGAGAGCGGCGGTATTTCCCCCTGTTTATCGACACCCTGGATCGGCCCGTGGTGGTCATCGGAGGAGGAAACATCGCCGAGCGCCGGGTGATGACCCTGGCGGAGTTCGGATTCCGGATCACCATCGTGTCCCGGGATCTGACGGAAAGCCTTCAGCGCATGGCGGACGGCGGCGCCGTGGAGTGGATCTGCGACACCTACCGGCAGGAGCTGACCGACGGAGCCTGGATGATCCTGGCCTGCACCGACGACCGGGACACCAACCGGCAGATCGGCAAAGACGGACGGGACCGGGACATCCTGGTCAACGTCTGCGATGCGAGAAATGAATCCACCTTCTGGTTCCCGGCGGTGGCTTTGAGCGATGAGCTCACCGCAGGGCTGGTCGGCCGGGGAACGGATCACCGGAACGTGAAGAACGCCGCGGCGGCCATCCGCCAGGTGGTGGAAGGAAAGGAATACAAATGAAGATCAAAGTGGGAAGCAGAGAGAGCCGTCTGGCGGTGATCCAGTCGGAGATGGTCATGGACGCCATCCGGGCGTGGGATCCCCAGGCCGAGGTGGAACTGGTGACCATGAAGACCAAAGGCGACCGGATCCTGGATCGGAATCTGGACAAGATCGGCGGCAAGGGCCTCTTCATCAAGGAACTGGAGATCGCCCTCATGGACGGGCGGGCGGACCTGACGGTGCACAGCATGAAGGACATGCCCATGGACATTGCGGAGGAACTGCCCATCCTGGCCGTATCCTCCCGGGAGGATCCCCGGGACGCTCTGATCCTGCCTGAGGGTGCCACAGGAATCGACCTGGACAAGCCCATCGGCTGTTCCTCCAACCGGAGGATGCTCCAGCTTTCCCAGATGTATCCGGAAGCCCGGTTCGCCCCCATCCGGGGCAACGTGCAGACCAGGCTCTCCAAGCTGGACAGCGGAGAGTTCGGCGCCACGGTGTTGGCGGTTGCCGGTCTGAAGCGGGCCGGACTGGAAAGCCGGATCAGCCGGATCTTCACCCCCGAGGAGATGCTTCCGGCGGCCTGCCAGGGGATACTGGCGGTCCAGGGCCGGCGGGGCTACGACGTCTCCTGCCTGGAGGATTTCCACGATGCCGATGTCTGGCGGATCGCTCTGGCGGAGCGGAGCTTCGTTCGGGCGTTGGACGGCGGGTGCACCTCGCCGGTCGCTGCCTTTGCAGTATGGAAAGGCAACGAGGCCCGGGACGAAGAAGCGACCGGCCCGACCGG
>CADBQT010000035.1 GCA_902796875.1 uncultured Eubacteriales bacterium | reverse complement strand
TATGGTATACTCTACTCATGTTCTTACCCGTGACCGCAGAGGAAATGAAGGAGAGAGGATGGGATCAGGCGGACTTCGTTCTGGTGAGCGGAGACGCCTATGTGGATCACCCGTCCTTTGGCACGGCCATCATCGGCCGGTGGCTGGAGGCTCTGGGGTACCGTGTGGCGGTGCTTCCCCAGCCGGACTGGACATCGGCGGAGGATTTCCGCCGTTTCGGCCGGCCCCGCCTGGGGTTTCTGATCAACAGCGGGAACGTGGACTCCATGGTGAATCACTACTCCGTTTTCCGTCGAAAGAGAAAGCGGGACGTGTATTCTCCCGGAGGCCAGACGGGCCGCAGACCGGATCGGGCGGTGATCGTCTACAGCAACCGGGCCAGGGAGGCCTACGGGGACGTGCCGGTGATCATCGGCGGGCTGGAAGCCAGTCTGCGCCGGATGGGCCACTACGATTACTGGGACGACAAGGTCCGCCGGTCCATACTTCTGGATTCCCGGGCGGACATCCTCATCTACGGCATGGGGGAGCGGGCGGTAAGGGAGATCGCCGAAGCTCTGGACGCCGGGATCGAGGCAAAGGACATCGGCTGGATCCGGGGGACCTGCGTTCTGGCCAAAGAACCGGAAATATTTGAGGACGACGTGGTCCTGCCCTCCTGGAAGGAGATCGCCGGATCGAAGAAACGGTACGCGGACAGCTTCGCCCTCCAATACCGGAGCAACGATGCAGTTCGGGGAAAGCGTCTCCTGGAAGAATACGATAATAAACATTATGTAATACAGAATCCTCCCCAGCCTGTGCTGGAGAGAGAGGAGCTGGATGACCTGTACGGACTGCCTTTTGAGCGGGCGGAGCACCCCATGTACGCAGAAGAAGGGGGCGTCCCCGCCATCAGCGAGGTGAAGTTCAGCATCACCTCCAACCGGGGGTGCTTCGGGGGATGCGCATTTTGCGCCATCACCTATCACCAGGGCAGAGAGGTCCGGAGCCGGAGCAAGGAATCCGTAGAAGCGGAAGCAAAGGCTTTGACCTGTGATCCGGAGTTTCAGGGATACATCCACGACGTGGGGGGACCCACGGCCAATTTCCGGGGGCCCTCCTGTGAAAAACAGAAGAAGGAGGGCCTTTGCGCCGGGCGGGATTGCCTTTGGCCCAGGCCCTGCCCCAGTCTGGAAGCGGATCACCGGGAGTACATGGAGCTCCTGGAGCGTCTCCGCAAGCTGGACAGGGTAAAAAAGGTGTTCATCCGCTCCGGGATCCGCTACGACTACATGCTGGCGGACCGGGAGTCGGGAAAGGCCTTTCTCCGGCAGCTGACCGCCCATCACGTCAGCGGGACCCTGAAAGTGGCGCCGGAACACGTGAGCCCGCCGGTTTTGAGCCGGATGCACAAGCCGGAAAAGGCGGTGTTCGAACGGTTCTGCCAGGCGTACGAGAGGGAGAACCAAAGGCAGGGGAAGGACCAGTACATGATCCCCTATTTCATCTCCTCTCATCCGGGGAGCACACTGGATTCCGCCGTGGAACTGGCCCTTTACCTCAGGGAGACCGGGTTCATCCCCGATCAGGTCCAGGACTTTTATCCCACCCCGGGGACCCTGGCCACCTGCATGTACCACACCGGGCTGGATCCCCTGACGGGAGAGAAGGTCTACGTGGCCAAAGACATGGAAGAGAAGAAGATGCAGCGAGGGCTGCTTCACTATCACAAGAAAGAAAACCGCAACCTGGTGAAAAAGGCCCTGCGTAAGGCTCACCGGGAAGATCTCATGGAGGTACTGCTGAATGGGCAGAATCGATGATCTCGCCAGAGCGCTGGAGAGAGGCAGGAGACAATATGAAGAACTGATGGCATCCCAGGAATGGGTGGACTTTGCGCCGGAAGAGCGGTACGACCTGCGGCAGAGCCGGCTCCCGGAGGATCCGGGGAAGGAAGGCGACCGTCACCAGCTCCGTCTGGATGCCTTTGGAGGAGAAGAAGAAAGCCGGGAAGCCACCGGCGAACCCCAGCCGGAGCGGGGAAGGATCGGGGCCGGAGATAACCTGGACTACATGGTCTGGCTCCTGAAAGATCGGGATCTTAAGGGGAAACTCCAGCTGATCTACGTGGATCCGCCCTTCTTTTCCGGGGCCAGATATCAGGCCTCGGTACAGCTTCAGACCGAGAAACTGGGAAAATCTGACATTCTTAAGGCGGGAGCCTACAGCGACCGCTGGGAAGGAGACCTGGAGAACTATCTCCAGATGCTGGCCGTAAGATTCTATCTGATGCGGGAGCTGCTGTCGGATACGGGGATCCTTTGGGTCCACCTGGACTGGCACGGAGCCCACGTGGTCAAGCTCATGCTGGACGAGATCTTTGGCGAGGAACGGTTCGTCAACGAGGTGATCTGGACCTACAAGTCGGGTGGCGCCGGCAAGCGCTCCTTTGCGAAAAAGCACGATACCCTGCTGGCCTACAGCAAGACGGGAGACTATACTTTCCACCCCCTGAAGGAAAAGTCCTACAACCGGGAAGGCAAGCCCTACCGGTTCAAGGGAGTGGAGGAGTTCGAAGACGAGGGCGGCTGGTACACCATGGTCAACATGAAGGACGTATGGACCATCGACATGGTGGGCAGAACGTCCAAGGAGAGAATGGGATATGCCACCCAGAAGCCGGAAAAACTGGTGGAGCGCATCGTGGAGTCCTGCTCCGATCCGGGAGATCTGTGCGCGGATTTCTTTGCCGGAACGGGGACACTTGGCGTGGTCTGCGCCAAGATGGACCGGCGGTGGATCATGTGCGATGAGGGCAGCGTGGCCGTCGCCGACCAGATCCTGCGCATGGCCTCCCGGGAAGGCGCCTTCACCGTGGAAAGGCCCCAGACCGGGCCGGTCCGTCCGGAGCCGACGGAAGAATCCAAGATCTTCCCCCGGGCGGATGTGGACAGTGAAGGTGGCTACGTCTACCTCAGCGGCTACCATCCGGACATGTCCCTGGTGCGAAGAGAGGACCGGGAGACCGTGTTCTGGTACCTGTCCGAGGACAGGCTCTGCCTCATCCGGTTCTGGAGCGTGGATCAGGAAAAAGGGGACGACAGTGTCCATCGCAGCCGCAGGCTCCTGGCCGGCGGGGATGTGTGCCCCCTCAATCCTCCATCGGAGGAGACGGAGGAGCAAAGGCAGGAAGGACCCGGAAAGATCAGCATCGTGGGATACGATGTGTTCGGCGGCCGGTTCCGCTGGCAGGGAGAGATCGAAGAAAACAGGTAAAGGAAGAGGGAACCTATGAACATCAGGATCAACGGAAAAGACCGCCAGAAAGAGAGCAACTGGTCCGGCGGCAAGACCCAGGAACTGGCCATTTACCCGGCGACCGCCGAGTATCTGTCCAGGGATTTCCTGTGGCGTCTCAGCACGGCTCAGTCCGACCGGGAGGAGTCATCCTTTTCCCGGCTGGAAGGTTATGAACGGATCCTCATGGTCCTGGAAGGGGACGTGGTCCTCTCCCATGGTGGAGAGCGGTCCGTCCATCTGGGAGCCATGGAGCAGGATACGTTCAGCGGGAGCACCAAGACCCGGTGCTTCGGGAAACTGATCCGGGACTACAATCTCATCATGGCCGAAGGATGCTCCGGAAAAATGGACGTCATGGAAGTGAAGTCCGAGGCGGAACCGGCGCCTTTGCCTGAGCGGGGAGAGGAAGCTTACCTGTGCGCCGGCGTCTACTGTCTGGACGGCTACACGGTGGTCTCCGCCGGAGAACGGAGCGAGATGGTCCGGCCCGGAGAGCAGGCGGTTATCGAACTGATGCCGGGGGAGGACGAGGAGATCCGCCTCATGGGAGAAGGCCGGTGCGTGTTCACCACGGTGACCTGGGAGTTCACGGAAGTGATGGAGGGAACAGGTCTGGAAGGGGACGGAGCTTCTGAGACCGGCGGAGCATCGGCCGGGGAAGACGGGAGCACCGCCAGAGAAAAGAATACTTCCTTTGCCGCAGAGTACGGCGTCTGTCTTGGCCTGTATTTCAGGAGCAATCGGTGGTCCAAGATGCTGCGCCGGGAGGGAAGAGATAACGTGTATTACGACCGGCCTCTGGCGGATGCCCTGCGGAAGCTGGAACGCCGCTATGTGACGGGTCTGATCTGGCTGGTGGGCGTGGTCCTCTGCTTCCTTCCGGTGATCACCGCGGGAAAAATGTTCCTGAGCGTGGGGCTGGCCATAGCCTTCACCCTGGTCCATCTGTTTCTCATCGGACCATTCCTCTACTGGAAGATACTCCCCCATCCGGTGAAGGCCCACATGAAGTCCACCGACGATCTGGGGGCCATGGAGCGGGTGTATCACGCCGAGGAGATCGCCGAGAATCCCCAACTGGAAAAGCTGATGAGAAAGTACCGGTCCGACGACGAGAACTATTTCACCGATGAGACCTCGCCTTTGCGCTGGCTGGTGAAGAAGAAGTGACGGGGAAGAGAAGATGGAAAGGGAACTGATCGCGACAGCCGCTTTCGGGCTGGAGGCGGTGGTGCGAAGGGAGATCGAGGCCCTGGGCTACCCGGTGATCCGCACGGAAGACGGCAAAGTCACCTACCGGGCGGATGAGCGGGGGATCGTCCGGTCCAATCTGTGGCTCCGGTGCGCGGACCGGGTCCTTCTTCGTATGGCCGAGTTTCAGGCACCGGATTTCGAGGAACTGTTTCAGCGGACCAAAGGCCTTCCCTGGGAGGAGATCATCCCCTTGGACGGCCGATTCACGGTGACCTGCACCACGGTCAAATCCAGACTCCACAACGAACCGGCCTGTCAGCGGACGGTAAAGAAGGCCATCGCCCTGCGGCTCCAGGAGTTCTACGTTCAGGAAAGGATGCCGGAGACGGGAGCGGACTATACGGTGAAGCTGACCCTGCTGAAAGACCGGGCCACCCTGACCATCGACACCTCGGGAGAGGCCCTGCACAAGCGGGGATACCGGGTAAAGACGGTCCCGGCGCCCATCAAAGAGACCCTGGCGGCAGCCCTGGTCCAGCTTTCTTTCTGGAAAAACGGCCGCATCCTGGCCGACCCCTGCTGCGGCAGCGGGACTATTCCCATCGAAGCGGCCCTGATCGGAAGAAATATCGCTCCCGGGCTCTCTCGCGCCTTTGCGTCGGAGAAGTGGGACGTGATCGATGAGGACCTTTGGCGTCAGGAGCGGGCAAAGGCATTCCAGGCCGTGGACTACGATGCGCCCATGACCATTCTGGCGTCGGACATCGACGGCCGGGCCATCGACGCGGCTCGGCAAAACGCCGAGGAAGCCGGGGTGGGAGAGGACATCCGGTTCCGGCAGATCTCCATCGCCGACTGGGCGGTGTCCATGAAAGGGGACCGTAACGGAAAAAAACCGACGCCTCATCAGGCGGCGGCGGAAGAGACAGGCGTGGTCCTGGTGACCAATCTTCCCTATGGAGAACGGATCGGAGATGAGGAGACCATCCGGGAGATCGACGAGACCCTGCGCCAGCTTCTGGCGGATCATGAGACCTGGTCTCTGTTTGCCATTACGGCGGACAGGACCATGGAAAAAGCCATGGGACGTCCGGCGGACCGGCGGAGAAAACTCTACAACGGGAACATCGAGACGACCTATTATCAGTTCCACGGCAAAAGGCCGTGATGGGCCGCCCGGACTGTGGCCGTCCCTCGAAATGTAATCAGCCCCGGGCCGTGATCAGCGGCAGAGCCCCTTCAGGAAGAGGGGCAGGATCTGACGGGAATACTGATAGAGGGAGTAGTTGCCCCCGGCCAGACACCAGTCGTAC
>CADBQT010000034.1 GCA_902796875.1 uncultured Eubacteriales bacterium | reverse complement strand
GCGAAGGAATACGACCAGATCCCCGAGTCGGAAATGGTGGAGAGCACCTCCGGCCTGGGACTTGTCCGTCGTCTGGACGGCAAACTATACTATGTAGGAAACTCGGCATACATGCACGAGTTCGGGATCTCCACCGAGATCGACGGGGTGGATGATCTGTTCCGGCAGGGTAAGAGCCTGGTCTTCTTCGCCGATGAGACTCACGTCATCGGGATCATCGCCCTTCGGGATGCGCCCAAGCCGGCCAGCCTGAAGGCCATGTCCCAGATCGAGGGAATGGGCATCGACGTGGTCATGGTGACCGGGGACACCCGGGAGACGGCGGAAGCCATCCGCTATGAAATGGGCATCGATCACATCTTCGCCCTGGTTCGCGCCGGAGAGAAGAAAAAGGTGGTGCAGCGGATCCAGGAGGAGAAGAAGCGGCTGGTGGCCATGATCGGCGACGGGGTCAAAGATGCTCCGGCCATCAAGGCAGCTTCCCTTGGGATCGCCATCGGCACGGGCAAGGACATCTACATCGGCCCTGCGGACATCGTGCTGATCAGCGACGATCTTCTGGACGTGGTCCGGGCGATCCGCCTTTCCCGGATCACCAACCGGGTCCTTCGCCAGAGCATATTCCTTGCCTGGTTCTATAACATTCTTGCGGTCCTTGCCGCCGGTCTTCTCGTGCCTTTTGCGGGAATGGTCATGGCCCCTGTCGCGGCGGCTCTTTGCATGTGCGCCAGCCAGGTCCTCATCGTTTTGAACCCCATCCGCATCCGCAGCCGGGAACTGTAGTCGGGAATTCTCAACCCAATCTTTATGCAATCGCCTGATAATAGGGAATTATCAGCATATTTGTCATTTACATTGCATGAAGCAGAGGGGTATAATGACACTGTAATATAAGTATGTAGTGTATTAGTCAAGGGAGGCCTTAACATGACTGAGAGAAACATGCAAAAAGCTTTGGAAGAAGCGAAGAGAGTCGTATCCATGATCGAAGCCAAAGAACTGACGGATGAGCAGAAAAAGGCGATTCATGATGACTCCATCAAAAACTTCAACGAAAACGTTAACCCGGGATGGCTCGAGTACAGAAAATCCGTATCCACGGATGCAGCGTTCGTCGAATGGGAAGACGAAGGTGACGTATTCAGAGATCTGAACGGCGTTGAGTTCATCGACTGCCTGGGCGGATTCGGAATCTTTGCCTGCGGACACGGCAACCCCGAGATCAGAAAGACCGTACAGGCTCAGCTGGAAAGATATTCCCTCCATTCTCAGGAACTGGTCGACCCGCTCAGAGGTTATCTTGCCAACCTGCTCGGCATGATCACCCCGGGAGATCTGCAGTACTGCTTCTTCTGCAACGGCGGTGCTGAGGCGGTCGAAATGGCCCTGAAGCTGGCCAGACTGGCAACCGGCGGCAGATGGTACATCTCCACGGTAGGCGCGTTCCACGGCAAGTCCATGGGTGCTATCTCCATGGGCGGCAAGGGCGCATACAGAGAAGACTACATTCCGATGATCCAGCAGGTACAGCACGTCGAGTTCGGCAATGCCGATGCGACGAGAGTTGCCATCGAAAACCTGGAAGCTGTCGGCGAGAAAGTCGCGGCGGTCATCGTCGAGCCGATCCAGGGCGAAGCCGGCGTCATGATTCCGGAAGACGGATATCTTAAAGAACTGAGAAAGATCTGCGATGACCACGGCGTAGCGCTGATCTTCGACGAGATCCAGACCGGTCTGGGCCGGACGGGCACCATGTGGAGATGCGACCACGAAGGCGTCACCCCCGACATCATGACCTATGGTAAGGCATCCTCCGGCGGCCTGGTACCCATCACCGGTATCATCGCAAGACCCTGGACCTATGAGAAGTCCGGCGTCGGCACCGGCGAAGAAGGCAAGATGTTCGAGAATCCCTGGATCCTGGGATCCCCGACCTTCGGCGGCAACCCCCTGGCCTGCTCCGCATTCATCTCCACCATCCGCTACATGCTGGAGAACGATCTGCCGGGACAGTCCAAGGCAAAGGGCGACAAGTACCTGGCCGGACTGCAGAAGCTGCATGAGAAGTATCCGACGGTCCTGACCGACTTCAGAGGCTCCGGCATGCTGATCTGCATGGAATTCCCGACAGACGAGATCGGCCACGAAGTCACCAAGGCGCTGTTCGCCAGAAACGTCATGACGGCCGGTACCCTGGTCAACGCGCAGACCGTCCGGATCGAGCCGCCTCTCGTACAGGCTGACGAGACCATCGACAAGGTGCTGGCTGCTCTGGATGAGGCTCTGGCGGAAGTCAAGGCTGCGTTCAAGCTGTAAGCCGTCACCGGCAAAACCGAATATCGTTCCTGCAGCGTGAGCGCATGATCAAGGCGAATCGAACGCAGGAGCCATGATATCAGGAACCCGTCGGGCCTCCCCCCGGCGGGTTCCCTTTTTATCCGATCTGTGGTAGAATACCCATTCGGGAGGAAGCCATGAGCTATCGAGTCAAACTGAATGTGTTCGAAGGACCTTTTGACCTGCTGGTCTATCTGATCGAGCACGCCCAGATGAGCATATACGATATCCGGATCTCGGAGATCACGGATCAATACGTAGCCCACATCCGCGCCATGGAAGAGGAGGACATTATTGTCTCGTCGGAATTCATGGTGCTGGCGGCTGAGCTTCTTGAGATCAAGTCCAAGATGCTTCTGCCCCGCAAGCCCATCGACCCCGATTCCCCGGACGCCGTTCCCGACGATCCGAGGACGGAGCTGGTGGCCCGGCTGCGGGAGTACAAACTGTTCCGTTCCATCTCGGAGATGCTGGAGGAGCGGTTCGAAGAGAACCGGGATCGTCTGGCCAAGCCCCAGGAGGACCTGAGCGAATTCACCGGCGAGCCGGATGAGTATCTGACACTGGATATGGACCAGTTCCGGAATGCCTTTGAAGTATTCCTTCAGCGAAAGAAGAACCTGGAGGAGCTGCGAGCCCACCACATCCGTACGGAAAAGCAGCGGATCACCACGGAGCTTCGCATGGAGGGGATACGGGAATTCTTCCGTCAGAACCCGGCCATGGAGGCGGACTTCCGGGAGCTGATCCCCGACGGAAACGATCGATACGATATTTCAGTGACCTTTGCCTCCGTTCTGGAGATGATGCGGCAGAACCGCCTGGACGCGGACCAGAAGAAACTCTTCGGCGAGATCATCGTCAAGGCGACGGAGCAGCTGTTTGCAAAGGAAGAGGAGGCACAATAGATATGTCCACGAGAAAGACCATAAAATCGGCCATCGAATCCATGATGTTCATCTGGGGGGAGCCACTCCACGTGAAGGACATCGCGGACATTTTTAACATCGAGCGAAAGGAAGCCTACGAGTGCTGCCGGGAGCTGATGAGGGAGTACGATGAGGAAGGCCGGGGGATCGTCATCCGGGAAGTGAACCGGGCGTTCCAGTTTACCACCCGCAAAGAGAACATGGCCTACATCGAGCGCCTTTGCACTCCGGTGCGCCACCGCCGTCTGTCCCAGTCGGCCCTGGAGACGCTGGCCATCGTCGCCTATCGCCAGCCGGTGACCAAGGGCGAGATCGAAGCCATCCGGGGGATCCGGTGCGACCGGGTCATGGAGGGGCTGGTGAAGAAGGGCCTGGTCCAGGACGTGGGCCGCTCGGAGGCGGTGGGCCGTCCCATCCTCTACGGGACCACGGACGAGTTCCTGAAGCTGTTCGGCTTCGAGTCCATCAGAGAGTTGCCCGACATCAAGGACATCGAGGACATGCTGGACGAGGATCTGCCCGAGTCGGGGCTGGACGGAGTGTCGCTCCAGCAGATCTCCCTGGAGGAGCTGTCCGGCGGCGCAAAGGCAGAGGCAGCCGGGGAAGAACCGCCGGCGGAAGATCCGCCGGAAGAGGCTGCGGTCGAAGAGGCTGTGCCGGAAGCAGAAGAGCCGGCTGAAGAGACCTCCGAGGAGACGCCGGAAGAAGAGACGACGATCGAGGAGACGCCGGAAGACTAACGCAACAGATTGGAAGAAGATGCGATGAGCGCCCGCTTTTGTGCGGGCCTCATTTTTTTGATCTCCATCTCCCGTTTCAGGGCGGCGCTTTTGTCCGGGACCTCTTCCACGTAGGCTGCCTCCACGGGAAGGCGGCTGCGGGTGTACTTGCCGCCTTTGCCTTCCTGGTGAGACCGGAGCCGTTTTTCGAAATCGTTGGTCCACCCCGTGTAGAGAGAACCGTCGCCGCAGCGAAGGATATAGACACAGGGTTGTCCGGACTTGGGGGTCATAAACGAAGTTCCTTTCATTATATATATAGAGAGAAACGGACCGGCCTTTCAGAGGGGGCCCGGACCCATTGTAACATGGGGCGTAGAGGCCGCGGAAAAGAAAACACAAAAAAGCAAAAAAAGTTATTGACAAGGGGGTGCCATACGCATATAATGAAAAAGCTCGCCGGAATGCGGGAGACCGCTTCGGGCGCGCACATTGAAAACTTCATAGTGTAGAAATTTGAGTCAAAATTTCTTGAAACCAAGCAAACCTGAAATATGGGTAAGCAAGGTTTCCGACAATTTCTAAACTCAAAGCAATAATTATCGGAAGATAAGCTAAGCGTTTGAGCAAGGATTAGATATTAAAGGCCTTAGCCTTTGATATACCATTTACTTAAGAGTTTGATCCTGGCTCAGGATGAACGCTGGCGGCGTGCTTAACACATGCAAGTCGAGCGAGAAACTTACAGATGACGCTTCGGTTGATTCAGTAAGCGGAAAGCGGCGGACGGGT
>CADBQT010000033.1 GCA_902796875.1 uncultured Eubacteriales bacterium | reverse complement strand
GCGCTGTGGATGTAGCTGTCCGTATAGGCTGTATTCGGATAGATGAAACTGGAGACCTCAAGGCATCCGGTGGCATTTCCGACTACCGCTTTGTCTCCCTCCTCGAGGGCCCGGAGCACGCCGCGGACGGCAATGCCTGCTCCGCAGCCGGCGCAAAGGCGATGGCCGCCTGCCAGCCGTTCCGGTTTTTCCAGTTCCCGTTTCAGATTATATGCCATGGTTATCTCTCCTGTCCTTCCCCGTCTCTACTGTCCCGGACACCGATGTACCGGTAGACGTCTCCGGGATCTCCGCTCTTCTCGATGGCGAACAGCTCATCGTAGATGCGGTCGAAGTCTTCCACGGTGATGTCCCTGCCCCCCAGGCCGTAGATGTAGTTGATGGCCAGGGGCCGCTGGGGCAGATCGTAGAGGGCGCTTCTCGCCTCGCTGAACAGCGGGCCGCCGCTGTTGGAAAAGCTCTCCGCCTTGTCCATGATGGCCACGGCCTTCACCCGGCACATGGCCTCCGCCAGGGGGATCCTGGGGAAGGGGCGGAACACTCTCAGTTTGATCAGCCCGGCTTTTTTGCCTTCTTCTCTCATCCGGTCCACGGCCGCCTTGCCCGTACCGGCGCTGGAGCCGATGACCACCACGGCCACCTCCGCGTCTTCCATGCGGTACTCCTCGAAGAAGCCGTAGTTCCTTCCGGTGATCTTGCCGTATTTCTCCGCAGCTTCCAGGATGACCGGCATGGCATCCTTCATGGCCTGAGCCTGCTGCCGCTTGACTTCCATGTAGTAGGGGGCGGTCCCGTAGGGACCCACCGCCAGAGGATGATCCGAATTGAGCAGATAGTCCTCCGGTTCGTATTCACCGATGTATTCCCGGACCTTCTCATCCTCCAGAAGCTCGATGTTGGACACACCGTGGCTGGTGATGAATCCATCCTGGCAGATCATGACCGGGATCCGGGTGGCCTCGGTGATGGTCACGCCCTGGATGAAGTTATCGTAGACCTCCTGATTGGACTCGGCGTAGATCTGGATCCAGCCCGAGTCTCTGGCGCCCATGGAATCCGAGTGGTCGTTGCCGATGCTGATGGGTCCGGTCAGGGCCCGGTTGGCTACCGCCATGGTCATGGGAAGCCGGGAGGAGGCCGCTACATACAGCAGCTCCCACATATAGGCCAGTCCTGCGGAGGAGGTGGCCGTCACTGCCCGTGCTCCCGCCGCCGATGCTCCGATGCATACGGACATGGCGCTGTGCTCCGACTCCACCGGAACGAACTGGGTATCCACCAGTCCGTCCGCCATGAACTGGGAAAAGTATTCCGGGATCTCCGTAGACGGGGTGATGGGGAATGCGCCCATCACATCCGGATTGATCTGTCTCATTGCCGTGGCAACCGCTTCATTGCCCGACATCCGTTCCCTGATCGCCACTATCTGTCCTCCTTCACGAAATCGATGGCATCGAAGGGGCAAACCCTGACGCAGATGCCGCAGCCTTTGCAGTGAGCAAAATCAAAGTCTCCCCGCCGTCCGTCCTTCACCGGAATGGAACTGTCCGGACAGAAGGGCACGCAGAGCAGGCACTGCTTGCACTTATCCTCTATGAATTCGGGGCGCATGACCCGCCAGTCTCCCGTCTGAACGTAGCGGGAAGTGGCCGGCTCGTAGATCTCCGCTCCCGGAGTGATGTCCTGCCAGGTGATCTTCTCGTTGATCTCCTTCGCTCTGATCTTCTTCATTCCACTCTCACCTCATCCATCGTCTTCTGCAGAGCTTTCATGTTCCCCTCGATCATTTCCGGCTTGTCATGGAACTTGTGCTCGAAGGACTTTCTCATGTCGCTGATGAACCGTTCCTCATCCAGGACGTCGCTGGCCTTGACCACAGCCGCCAGCATAGGGGTGTTGGGAAAGTTTCTGCCCAGCATCTCCATGGAGATCTTCTTGGCATCCACCACGCACACCGGACCCTCGAATCCGGGAAGCTCGTCCCTCACCTCATCCGCCGTCTTGGTGGTGTTGATGATCAAAACGCCCCCTTCCTTCAGTCCGCTGAGCACGTCGACGGCGCTGAGAAGGGTCTCGTCCACCACGGCCACATGGTCCGGGGTATAGATATTGGAATGGACGGTGCACTCTTCGTCCGAGATCCGGTTGTAGGCCGTAATGGGCGCGCCCATACGCTCCGGGCCGTACTCGGGAAACCCCTGTACGTATTTCCCGGAAAAAAAGGCTGCTTCCGCCAGAAGCAGGCAGGCGGTCTTGGCCCCCTGCCCGCCCCGGCCGTGCCAGCGAATCTCCGTCATTTTTCCCTGTTTTTCACTCATGGAAATTCCTCTCTGTCTTATGCGGTCAAAAACCCGGAAACTCGCCGTTTCCGTTACCTGTATAGAGTACATGAACCGGCGGGTTATGTCAATATTTTTTGTGTTACAAACACAATTATTTTTTTATTAATTTGTGGTCAGTTACTATATTTTCGCCGGGCGGATCTCCACGATCTCCTCGCTGGCCACCGCATCCTCCACCAGTTTCTCCACATCCAGTTTGGCTTCCGAGGCCTGGATCCGCTCCAGTTTGGGCTTGGTCACCGGGTGCTTGGGCAGGAACACGGTACAGCAGTCCTCGTAGGGTTCGATGGATTTTTCATAGGTCCCGATCTCCCGGGCCAGATCCATGATGTCCACCTTGTCCAGCCCGATGAGGGGCCGCATCACCGGCATGGTCACGCTCTGATCGGTGACCACCAGGGCCTCCGCCGTCTGGCTGGCCACCTGACCCAGATTCTCTCCCGTGATCAGCATGCCGCAGTCGTTGTCTCTGGCCAGCCGCTCGCCGATGCGCATCATGAACCGGCGGACCAGGATGGTGGTCTCCTCCTCCGGGCAGTTCTGGACGATCTGCTCCTGGATGGGCAGGAGATTGATCACGTGCATCCGGAACCGGCCGCAGTAGATCGCCACCAGAGAGGCCAGCTCCTCCACCTTCTCCCGGGCCCGTTCGCTGGTGTAGGGATAGGAGTGGAAGTGGACCGCCTCGATGAGCATGCCCCGTTTGGCCATCATCCAGGTGGACACCGGGGAATCGATCCCGCCGGAAAGCAGGCTCATCCCCTTGCCGTTGGTCCCAAGGGGCAGGCCGCCAAAGCCGGCGATCTTGTCCTGATAGATGTACGTTCTGTCGTGGCGCACGTCCACGAAGAGTCTGCAGTCCGGATCATGGACGTCCACCCTCAGGACTTTGCAGCCTTTGAGGACGGCGGCGCCGATCTTCCGGCCGATCTCCGGCGACTTCACCGGGAAGTTCTTGTCCGCCCGCTTGGCCTCTACCTTGAAGGTCTTGACCCCTCGCTCTTCGATGGCCTCCAGCATATATTCCACCGCCGCCTGGCCGATGGCTTCCATGGTGCTGGGGCATTCCACCGCCGGGCTGATGGAGGCCACGCCGAAGACCTTGGAGATCTCCCGGATGACCGCTTCCTTGTCCAGGCTTTTGTCCGCCCGGACGAAGATCAGTCCCTCATGGCGATAGACGCTGGTCCCGTCAAACTTCTTCAGGAGCTTGCGGATCCGCTCCGCCAGCATCCGCTCGAAATAGGGCTTGTTCATCCCCTTCAGGGCCACTTCGCCGCATCGTACGATAAAGATGTATTCCTCGTTCATATCTCGTTTCTCCGTTGTTTACCGGAAGCTTCCCAGCCGGCGGAACCGTTCCACCGCCTGAGCCGTCTTTTCAATGGTCTCCCGGATCTCTTCCTCCGTATTGTCTCTGCAAAAGCTGAATCGGATGGCCCCTTCGATGGCCTTGGGGGCTAGCCCCATGGCCCCGAGGACGTGGCTCTGGCCCTTCTTGTTGGAGGAACAGGCGGATCCGGTGGATACGCAGATCCCCTCCTGTTCCAGGGTGTGAAGGATCACCTCTCCTCTGGTCCCCGCAAAGCTCACGTTCAGGATGGCGGGGCAGCAGCATCCCGGCTCTGTCCCCTCTTCCTCCGGTCCGTTTATCGTCGTGTCCGGGATCCGCTCAAGAAGGCCCTCCCGAAGGATCCGGCGAAGCCGGCTCATGTGGTCCAGGGCATCGCCTTGGGTCTTCGCAGCCATTTCCGCCGCCAGTCCCAGGCCGGCGATGGCCGGCACGTTCTCCGTTCCCGACCGGAAGGCTTTCTCCTGTCCGCCCCCCAGGATCAGAGGCGGAAGGTGGATCCCTTTCCTGATCCAAAGGCCACCGCTTCCCTTGGGACCGTGGATCTTGTGTCCGCTGACGGAGATCATATCCGCATTGCCGGGAAGCGGGATCTTCCCGAAACTCTGGACGGCATCGCAGTGGTACAGTACGCCGGGGTTCTTCTTTCGGATCGACTCCCCGATCTCTTCTACCGGGAAGATGGTCCCCGTTTCATTGTTCACCTGCATGACGGAGACCAGAATGGTTTCCCCGTCGACGGAAGCCTCCAGGGCGTCCAGGTCCGGATTCCCCTTTTCGTCCACGCCGATGCGAATGACCTCGAAGCATTCCTTTTCCAAAAAGGTGAAGCTTTCCAGGACGGCCGGATGTTCCACGGCGGTGGTGATGATCCTCCGCCCGGATCTCCTCTTCATCCTGGCTCCGCCCAGAATGGCCATGTTGTCCGCCTCCGTTCCCCCGGAGGTGAACACGGTCATGCCCCCGGAGGGAAAGACTTCATCCATCTGCCTTCTGGCCGTGCGGACGGCTTTTTCCGCCGAAAGTCCCATCCGGTGAAGGGATGAGGGATTTCCGAAGTCCGACTCCATGATTTCCGTCATCCGCCGGGTCACTTCCGGCGCCTGTTTTGTTGTTGCGCTGTTGTCCAGATATATCATTTTCTTCCCCGTCATGAAGAGTAAAACCGCCGCGCGCCGCGCAGCGGTTTGTTGTCTTTGTTCTGTCGGTCCTGCGGGCCTACTTGGCGTAATCGATGGCCCGGGTCTCCCGAACGACGTTGACCTTGATCTGTCCCGGATACTCCAGCTCCGATTCGATCTTCTTGGAGATATCCCTGGCCAGCAGGGCGATGGAGTCATCCCCCACCTCATCCGGCTTGGCGATGATCCGGATCTCCCGGCCCGCCTGGATGGCGTAGGACGTTTCCACGCCCTCGGTGGTGTTGGCGATCTCCTCCAACTTCTGCAGACGCTTGATGTAGGACTCCAGGGTCTCTCTTCTGGCGCCCGGTCTGGCCGCCGAAAGGGCGTCCGCCGCAGCGATGAGCACAGCCTCCGTGGACTTGGGCTCGTAATCCCCGTGGTGGGCCGCCATGCCGTTGATGACCGCCTCCGACTCCTTGTACTTCTTCAGCACCTCGATGCCGATGTCCACATGGGTTCCTTCCTGCTCGTGGTCCAGGGCCTTGCCGATGTCGTGGAGGAGTCCGGCTCTCTTGGCCAGGGTCACATCCAGGCCCAACTCACCTGCCATCAGTCCGGCCAGATGGGCCACCTCTACGGAGTGCTTCAGCACGTTCTGTCCGTAGGATGTCCGGTATCTCAGCCGACCCAGCAGCTTGACCAGTTCAGGATGGAGATTGTGGATGCCCACCTCGAAGGTGGCCTGTTCGCCTTCCTCCTTGATGATGGCATTGACTTCTCTCTCCGCCTTGTGGACCATCTCTTCGATCCTTGCCGGGTGGATCCGGCCGTCCACGATGAGTTTCTCCAGGGCGATCCTGGCGATCTCCCGTCTGACGGGATCGAAACCGGAGAGGATGACCGCCTCCGGCGTGTCGTCGATGATCAGGTCAATGCCCGTGGCGTTTTCGATGGCACGGATATTCCGGCCTTCCCGACCGATGATCCGTCCCTTCATCTCGTCACCGGGCAGGGGCACCACCGATACGGTGGACTCGGCCACGTGATCCGCCGCGCACCGCTGAATGGCGCCGGTGATGATCTCCTTGGCCTTTTTATCCGCATCTTCCCGGGCTTTGTTCTCAATGTCCTTGTAGAGTACCGCGGCCTCGTTTCTCGCCTCGTGCTCCACCTTCTGCAGAATGACCTCTTTGGCTTCCTCTATGGTGTAGCCGGAGATCTTCTCCAGTTCTTCCAGCTGGCGTTTGACCGTTTTGTCGATCTCCTGCTGCTTCCGGGTGATATTCTTCTCTTTGTTTGTGATGTTTTCTTCTTTTCTCTCGATGCTTTCGAGTTTTTTATCGATGGACTCCTCCTTCTGGACGAGTCTGCGTTCGGATTTCTGGATTTCGTTTCTTCTCTCGCGGATCTCCTTTTCCGCGTCTTTGCGGTGTCTGTGGGCCTCTTCCTTGGCTTCCAGAACCAGTTCCTTCTTGATGGTCTCCGCCTTGTTTTCCGCATCGAGGATCAGGTTTCTCGCTTTGGTTTCAGCGTTCCCGATGGTCTTTTCCCCGATGGATTTGCGGAGGATATATCCAACCAGCATCCCGATTCCCAGGGCTGCCAGTCCGACAATGATCAGTATTGCTATACCCATTCGGTATCATTCCTCCTTCACTATTCATTTTTCAAGTCTCGATTCTATTTCGATCTGATATTACACACTCTAAATATCAAGAGAGTATTACTGTAAAAGTAATATATGTAAAAAGTTAAAACACCGAATACATTATATTCCATTTTTTGGCTCACGTCAACGAAGAATCCGGGCCGGAACCGTCCCGAGTTCTGAGTCCAGACCGTCCCACGTTGTTGTGGATTCTTTGATTGACAAACCTGAGAGCATTTCATTTAACCGGGGTGTTCTGCAGGAGTCAGGTTCCGCATTTCCCGCCCGTCCACGCATTTGCGGGAATCATCTCATCTGCGACGCTCATAAGCCGGGGAGCGGGCCTTTGACGAGGATCGACGAACACTTCTTCCCGAAATACCCACAACTGTTTTACACTGCCTCCGGTCCTGTTTCCTCCGGAGATCTCCTCTTTTCCAGCCTTTTGAGGCGCTCCCGCTTCCACCGGATGAATTCGGCAAAATCCCGTTTCAGCCGCAGGAAGGGCTTCTCGCCGAAAGTGAGGACCGTGCCGTCGTCCAGCACCACCTGATTATCGCAAAGGCAACGGATCATGTCCATATTGACGATGAAACTCCGGTGAAACCGGGAAAACCGGCGGTCCAGATCCAGCATGGCCTCAGGAAAAGACGCGTAGTACACATAATCTCCCTCCCTGGTGTGGACCCGGATCTTTTTTCTCTCCTT
>CADBQT010000032.1 GCA_902796875.1 uncultured Eubacteriales bacterium | reverse complement strand
CCGGTCGCTTCCGCTCTGGGCGGAAAGATGGAGATGATGGCACAGCTTATCGTAAGCAAAGAGTTTTTCGACGAACTCCCCATTGACCACCGCCGGCTCCAGGGAGCTGAGGCGGATGCGGAAATCTCCCTCCAGGGAATCCAATGCGGCGATGACCGGCTCGATGCCGGAGGGGGCTCCCTCGTCTTTACCGGAGGGATCTCCCTCGCCTCTGCCGGATCTGCTCTCCGTCCCGTAGAGGGCGGTGTTGATCCCGGTGAGCACGATCTCCCGGTACCCTTCTCCGATGAGGCGGCGGGCTTCCTCCACGATCTCTCCCAAAGGCCGGCTCCTCACCGGGCCCCTGGCGTAGGGAATCACGCAGTAGCTGCAGAACCGGTCGCATCCGTCCTCGATCTTGATGTAGGCACGGGTGCGGCCCTCGGCGCTGGTGACGATCCCGGAATCCTCGTACTCCGAAAGATCCCCAAGAGGATGGATGCACCGGCGGGGACCGGCGTCTTCACCGACCGGGCTCGCTTTCGCGGTGGGCGACTCTTCCGTCCCGGCCTTATCCCGTTCGGCCAGGAACTCCTCCACGTAACCGGGGATGCTGTGTTTCTCGTTAGTCCCGGTGATGATATCCACCCCTTCGATGGCGGCCACCTTCTCCGGATCGATCTGGACATAGCACCCCGTTACGGCGATGACGCTGTCCGGATTCACCCGTTTCATCCGGCGGATGTACTGGCGGGATTTCCGGTCGGCGATGGCCGTCACCGTACAGGTATTGATCACGTAAACATCGGCGAAGTCTCCCTCGCCCACGATCTCATGGCCCTGACGGCGGAAGGCCTGGGCCATGGCTTCGGATTCGTATTGATTGACTTTGCACCCTAAGGTGTGAAAGGCGATCTTCATAGGATTCGGTTCAGCTCCTTCCCTTCCAGAAAGGCTTTCAGGTTCTCTCCGCAGACATTCACCACCCGCTGGCGGATCTCCTCCGGCGTAAAGGCGATGTGGGGCGTGAGGATGCACCGGGGGGTGGCAAGCAGGGGCGAATCGGATGCCGGCGGCTCCTCGGCCATCACGTCCAGGCCGGCGCCGGCCAGTTTCCCGCTTTCCAGTGCTCTGGCCAGAGCGTCCTCGTCCACCAGCGCGCCCCGGGCGGTGTTGATCAGGATGGCGCCATCCTTCATGGAGGCGATGAACTCCTCGTCGATCATCCCCCGATTCTCCTCGGTCAGAGGGCAGTGGAGACTGATCACGTCGGCGTTTCTGACCCCTTCGGGATCTTCCCGCCACCGGCGGACCTCCATGCCCAGGGCACGGGCGATCTCTCCCACCCGGCGGCCGATGTTTCCCCAGCCGATGATCCCCATGGATCTCCCGGCGAGAAGGGTGATGGGCAGAGGCTCGTAGGCTTCTCCCGCCTCCTTATTCCAAAGGCCCCGGTGGACCTGGCGGTCATACTCGTCGATCCGTCCCGCCAGCGTGAGCAGCAAAGCCACCGCGTGCTGGGCCACCGCTTCCGTGGAATAGGCGGGCACATTGGCCACCGCGATCCCCCTTGCCTTTGCGGCGTCCAGATCGATGTGGTTGTACCCGGTGGCGGCGACGCCGATAAACTTCAGATCCGGGCAGAGATCCATCATCTCCCCGTCCATGGGGAAGCTGTCCACCAGGATGGCCTCGCTTCCGGCAAGATGCTCCGGGGCATCCTCCCGGGAAGTCTCCCGATAGTTTTTGAATTCTCCCAGAGCGGTCAGGCCGCTCCAGTCCATATCTCCCCGATCGATGATCCGGGAGTCGGCAAATACGATCTTCATCTACAGTTCCCTTTCGTACAGGATCATGGCCAGAGCCGCAGGGCCGGCCGTCTCCGTGCGGAGGATGGTCCTGCCCAGGCTCACCCGCCGGCCACCTGCTTCGGTCACCATCTCCACTTCTTCCTCGCTGAATCCCCCTTCCGGGCCGATGAGGAGGGCGATGTCTCCTTCGGGAGCATCCCGGAGCACGTCCCGGATGGTGATGTTCTCTTCATTTTCGTAGGGCAGAAGCACCAGATCATACTCGCCCAGATGCTCCCCAACTCGATCCATGTTCACGGGCAGATCCACCTGAGGGATGACCCCCCGGCGGCACTGTTTGGCGGCTTCCTCCGCCACCTTCTGCCAGCGGGCCGTCTTTTTGTCCATCTTGCCCCGGTCCACCACCACCGTCCGGTCCATGAAGACGGGAACGATGCGGGTGACCCCAAGTTCCACGCATTTCTGCACGATGGTCTCCATCTTGCCCTGCTTGGGGATCCCCTGAAACAGGGTGATCTTCGTGGACGGCTCCCGTGCAAAGGCCTGCTTGTCCAGGATGGTCAAAACGGCAGCGTCATCCTCCAGTTCGTCGATCCTGGCCCGGTACTCCCACCGCTCCGAATCGGAAACGTCCACCTCGTCCCCCACCTTCATCCGAAGGGCTTTCTTCATGTGGCGAAGATCCTGAGGATCATCGATCTGTATGGTTTTGGCGCCTACCGCATCGGGAGAAACAAAGAAACGGCTCATGAGACTTCCTCCTCCCTGTCAGATTCGGGCTTTTGCGCGGCGATGGCGCACCACTCTCCTTCTTCGGCGATCTCGAGGATGGTGAATCCTGCCGCCTCCACGGCAGCCCTGACCTGATCCTTCTTTTCCAGAAGGATCCCGGAGGAAATGAATACTCCCCCATCCTTTACCCGGTGGATGCAGTCCTCGGCCAGGCGGATCACCAGGTCCGCCATCAGGTTGGCCACCACCAGATCGAAGGTCTCGTCGACCCCGTCCGCCAGATTTCCCTGACGGATCTCTACGGTGTTTTCCAGACCGTTTCGGACCGTGTTTTCTTCCGCCGCCTTCACGGCGTCCGGGTCGATCTCGATGCCAAGGACCCGCCCGAAGCCCAGAAGTCCTCCGCCGATGGCCAGGATCCCCGAACCGCAGCCCACATCCAGCATGATCGCGCCAGGTTTCCCATATTTTTCCATCAACTCGATGCAAAGGCGGGTGGTCTCATGGCTTCCCGTCCCGAAGGCCATCCCGGGATCGATCTCGATGACCTGTTCTCCCGGAGCGGGAGAGTAGTCCTCCCAGGTGGGTTTGACCACCAGACGATCGGTGATCTTAATTGGACGAAAGTGCTTCTTCCACTCGTCCTTCCAGTCTCCGTCATCCACCGTGTCCGCTTCCGCATAGAGACGGCCGAAGTCCACGTCCCAGCCGAAACGCCCCTCCATCTCCAGACTCTTCAGATTCATGATCTGCAGCTTCAGGGACTGGAGCAGCTGCCGGCCTTCCTCGGAATCCTCGATCCATGCCCGGACCACCGGCTCGAACTCCGGCCGGTCCCGGACCTCTTCGTCGATGTAGTCCCAGGAGTATTCGTTTTTCTTGTTCAGGATGTCCTCCAGATCCGCCGGGTCCTCCACGGAGATGCCGGTGATCCCGTTTCGCATCAGAAGCTCCGTGACCGCTTCCACCCCCTGTCTGGAGGCGTGGATCTTCAGTTCGATGTACCGCATGGTTCCTCCTAAAACGGCCGGGCGATCCATTTCGCCCGGCCGTATTTTTTAAGCTCTGTTCATCAGGCCTTCCCAGAGAGGTTATTTGTTCTCCTGCTCTGCTTTATAGTCCTCGATGATCTTCTGGGAGATGTTCGACGGAACTTCTTCATAACGCTCGAAGTTCATGACGAAGCTTCCTCTCGCCTGAGTCATGGTCCGAAGGGCGATGGCATAGTCCAGAAGCTCCGCCTGAGGTGCTTCCGCCATCAGCTTCTGACCGCCACCGGCAACAGGCTCCATGCCCAGCACCGCGCCTCTTCTCGTGGGCAGATCGCCCATGACGGCGCCGACGAAGTCATCGGGAACCAGGATCTCCAGCTTCATGATGGGCTCCAGCAGACAGGGCTTCGCCTCGGCGATACCCTTCTTGAACGCCAGAGAAGCCGCGATCTTAAAGGCCATTTCGTTGGAGTCTACTTCGTGGTAGGAACCATCGTAGAGGATGGCCTTGACATTCTGGACTTTGCAGCCGGCCAGGGGGCCCTTCTCCATACATTCCTTCAGGCCCTTTTCCACGGCCGGAACGTAGTTCTTGGGGACGGAACCGCCGAACAGTTCCTCGCCGAACTCGAACTCTTCCTGAGAGGGCGAGAACCGGATCCATACGTCACCGTACTGTCCTGCTCCACCGGTCTGCTTCTTGTGCTTACCCTGAACATCGGAGTTGCCTTTGATGGTCTCACGATAGGCGATCTTCTGGGGAACGGTGTTCACGTCCACGCCGAACTTATCCTTCAGCTTATCCTTCATGATGTTCAGCTGGATCTCACCCTGCCCGCCGATGAGGGTCTGGTGTGTTTCGATGTTGTTTTCCAGGACGAAGGACGGGTCTTCTTCCATGAGCCTCTTCAGGCCGGAACCCATCTTCTCGTCGTCTCCCTGCTTGGCCGGTTCCACCGCCTGATACAGGGTCGGGGACGGGAACTCCACCTTGGGGAAGCTGATGATGTTGGCCTTCTCGCAGAGGGTGTCTCCGGTCCTGGTGTTCTGCAGCTTACCGATGGCCACGATGTCTCCGGCCACCACTTCCGCCGCATCTTCCTGGTTCTTGCCCCGGACGAAGAACAGGGATCCCAGTTTCTCATCCTTTTCGGAGCTGGCGTTGTAGAGAGACTGTCCGGATTTGATGGTCCCGCTGATCACCTTGGCCAGGGAGATCTTACCCAGGAAGGAATCCGCCAGGGTCTTGAAGATGAATACCGCCGGCTTGCCTGCGGGATCCACGGCCACGGTGATCTCTTCGCCGCTGCCGTTCACTGCCGGATAGGGCTCGTGATCCGCCGCCTTGGGGACGAAATCGATGAACTGCTGGAGCACCGCTTCCACGCCGTCGCCGGTCATGGCCGAGCAGTCGAATACGGGGACGATGTCTCCCTGTCCGATGCCCTTGGAAAGTCCCTTGGCGAACATCTCGTCGGTGAGGGACATGTTCTCGAAGTAGTATTCCATGAGTTCCTCGTCGGTACCGGCGATCTCCTCTTCCATGGATTCTCTGTCGTCCAGGGTGACGACGGAGGTGCCGAATTTATCCTTCAGGGCCTGAATGGTCTCATCTACGTTGACGTTTTCCTTATCCGTCTTATTGATGAGGAAGAACCGGGGAACGCCGAACTTCTTGCAGGATTCCCAGGCCTTTTCCGTACCGACCTGGATCCCGGAGGATGCATCCACAAGGATCGCTGCCGCTTCCACAGCGCGCAGAGCGGAATTGACCTCACCGACAAAGTCAAAGGATCCCGGCGTATCTACAAAGTTCAGCTTGACCTTGTTGTACTCTACGGGAACGACGGTCTGATTGATGGAATATCCCTTCTCGATCTCCATCTTGTCGTAGTCGGACACGGTCTGTCCGTCCTCGACACGGCCCAGCCGGCTGACCACTCCGGTCACCAGCAGCGCAGCTTCCAGAAACGTGGTTTTGCCGCAGCCGCCATGGCCGACCAATGCGATGTTGCGAATGTTTTCGCCTGTATAGCCTTTCATAGAATAAGACCTCCTGATATTGAAAAATTGAAAACACAGTTATTTTACCATCGGCGCTACGTCTTTGCAAACGTTTTCCGCTCCCTCACCGTGTTCCCTTCTCCACGATTCAGTTCCGTCTGCGGCGCCGGGCCAGAGCTGTGACCGCTCCGCCGGACGCCAGGATGAGCAGGG
>CADBQT010000031.1 GCA_902796875.1 uncultured Eubacteriales bacterium | reverse complement strand
GCCATGACCGCCGCATCATCGAGAAGCCCGACGCCCAGATACTTGTCCGGGATGATGTCCCTGGGATTGACCAGATAGAGGAGGGCCGCCACGATGGCCACCAGGGTGGTCTTGGGCGCCGCCATGTAGTCCTTCTGGATGTAGTCCTTGACCAGGGAGATCATGCGGGGCACCTCCGCCAGCCTCTCACCGGCCTTGGGGACCGTCTCCAGTTTGTCCTCCACCAGATCCAGCAGCTGATCCATCTTGCCGCCGTCTTCCAGGAACTCCCCTGCCTTTGCTTTACCGTTTTCGATAATGTCTTTTGCCTGTTCTCTCATATCTTCAGTATTCATTTCACATACCTCCTGCCCCGATTATACCACGTCCCCGGGTCGACGTGCGAGTTTCTCACGGCCGACTGGGCAGGAGGTGTCTCCGCCATTCGTTTGTAGAAATTCTTCTCCTTCTGCAAAAGTGTTCGAATGTGTTCCGGTCTAAGGGCGCTTTAAATCATCTTATCCCTCTTTTTTGATGTTTTTTTCTGCCCGGGCTCAAACTGTTCGATTTCGGCCCGCAAAGGCGGTAAATTGCCTGTGCGGACAACTATAATCGAACACTTTTAGCTCTTCCGACTAGATACTGCACGAATTCCCAGAATTTGTCAGCCACAGTTGACCGCCCGGCGTGTGTTAAACCCATCGCCGGCGTGTGACTTTCTCACAGTAGGCCGGTGGGAGCGGGTGTATAATGAGGGCAGTTCAAGAGAAAGGAGGGCGGGACCGATGAAGTTCATATTATCGCCAAATATCGTTGAACACGTGAAGAAGAAGGATCTGGCCGGTCTGGAGATCGGGCTTCGGGTCGGCGGCTGCTGCTGCGGAGCAGTGGTCAACACCTACACCCGCTTCATCTCCCACGGGCGGGCGGACAGGCTCAGCCGGCGGGACAACTATGTGGAGTATGAGGCCGAGGGACTTCGGATCCTGATCTCCGACGGAGTCACCATTCCCGGAGATGTCCGCATCGACCTGTTCCGGCCCCTGGGACTCAAGGTCTTCCAGACCCGGGGCCTTCTTGCCTCCGGCATCGCCTGCCGGGCATGCCGCCGATCTGATCGAAACGACTGCTGATCACGACCAAGAAAAAACGGCATCCGCGGATGCCGTTTTTCTGGTGTATCTAAGTCGACTTTGATTTTCCGATAACTTATGTGACTGATTAAGCTCCTTAGATAGCTTACGCCTCGGAAGCTTCGAGAGCAGCCTTCTTGTCTTCCTCTCTCTGCTGGAGGATGTGCTGATACTCTTCCTCGGTCATCTCTTCCATGGTGATACCGGTGATTCCATAGAACATGGATACCAGCGGGTTCACATAGTTGAGGACTGCAAACGGAATGTATGCACTGTTGACACCCAGGAAGGACCGCATGGTCGCGCCGCAGGTGTTCCAGGGGAAGAAGTTGGACGTGATCGTGCCGGAATCCTCCAGAGCTCTGGACAGGTTCTTGGGCTTGAGTCTTCTGTCTTCCCATGCTTCCTTGTACATTCTGCCGGGCAGAATGATGGACAGGTACTGGTCGCAGCAGATCGCGTTGACGAATACGCAGGACAGCTCGGTCACGATGACCAGGCCGCCTCTGGTTCCTCTGGCCAGCTTCAGAATGGCGTCGGCCAGGTTCGCCATGATACCGGTGGAGTCTACGATACCGCCGAAGCACATGGCCAGCATGATCAGTGAGATCGTCCACATCATGGACTGGAGACCACCGCCGGACAGCAGGTTCAGCAGGTTCTCTGCCATCTCTTCGTCGAGACCTTCCGGTACGGTCAGGTTCTCGGAATCCCATCCGTTGTTCAGGATGTTACCGATTGCCGAGGGGCCGCCACCCGGGAAGATCTTGACGCCCTGCAGGGCCGCGAAGGGCACACCCAGGAATACGCCAGCGATCAGAGCAGGCAGCGCAGGCATCTTCACGATGACCGCGACGATAACGAAGATCGGCGGGATGAGGTACAGCAGGCTGACCTTGTAGTTCATGGTGATGAAGTTCAGGAACAGCTCGATGGTGGACTCGTCCGCCGCGCCACCCTTGTGGGTGAATCCCAGGATCAGGTACACGATGAACGCGATGATCAGGGACGGTCCTACCGTATAGACCATGTGCTTGATGTGATCAAACAGCGTGGCACCGGCTACCGCAGGTGCCAGGTTGGTCGTATCGGACAGCGGGGACATCTTGTCGCCGAAGTAGGCGCCGGAGACGATGGCTCCAGCCGTCATGTAGGACGGGAAGCCCAGTGCTGTTCCGATACCGACCAGAGCAACGCCCATGGATCCGGCCGTCGACCAGGAAGAACCGGTCGCCAGGGATACGATGCTGCACAGCAGGCAAGCCGTGAACAGGAAGATGCTCGGAGCGATAACT
>CADBQT010000030.1 GCA_902796875.1 uncultured Eubacteriales bacterium | reverse complement strand
TTCCCTGCCGCCTTGACATTTCCCGGGACGGAGTGTACAATACTTCTGCGGATCTCAGGAAGTGATCCGCAGGCTCAGAAGGGCCCCGTCCGTTATCACCGCAAAGCAATTCTATACTTTTGTATGCCGAACCACGAAGGCTCATTTTCTGCGAGAATGCAGACCGGAGCCCGTGGTTGTTTTTATTTTTAAGGAGGTTATCATTATGGCATGCTTTTTAGTACCGGCTACTGAAGCTATCGTTACGACCGTTATCACCAAGGCAGCGGACAAGAAAGAACCGGAGCACACTTCGGATCACGTCGAGGCTGCGGAAGTTAAGGAAACATCCCACAAGATGCCTTTCGTCAAAAAGCTGAGATGGCTCTCCAATATGCTTTGGGGCGGTGCCGTTCTCCTGTGCTTCGAGCACCTGTGGCACGGTGAAGTCGTACCCTTCCCGCCGTTCCTGACTGCGGCGTCCAATCCCGCGGACACGGCCGAGATGCTCGGGGAAATGTCCACCGTCGGCGTCTGCATGGCAGTCCTGATCACTGCCGTCTGGGTAGGCATGGTCATCGTTACAGGTATCATCGAAAAGAGAGGGGAAGCGAGCGAGGCTTCCCAGGAGGTATAAGATATGACACTTCTGATTACGATTTTTGCAGCTGTCGTTGCGACCCTGATCTGGTACACCAAGCCGGCTCTCAGAGATCTGAAGATCGGCGTTCTCTGCTGGATGTTCTGGGGAGCGTCCCTCATGTGGATGATCGACGCCGTGTTCGAGTTCTCCGAGCTCAAAGCGGAGTACTTCGCCCCTGCCGGCGCAGACATGATCAACGATGGATTCCTCGGATTTTCCGTCGTGGCTCTGGCCCTGATCATCTGGACGGTGATCGTCCTGGTGACGGATCCGAGAGGAACGGTGAAAGCTGCTCTGTCCAAGAGATAACGACAATTTGAATACCGTTTTAAAGAAGCCCCACATAGGCTATATGACCTCTGTGGGGTTTCTGCTTTTCTGTCGTTCGTTTCGGCGCCGGAGCAGGCCGGGTCGTGCCTGAGTCCTGCGGCTTTCTACCGGTCCAGCTTATCCGTCATGGGATTGAAGAGTCCCTCCTGGATCAGCTGCTGTTCGATGACGGACATGGTGATGGAGTCGTCCGTGTCGCTTCGCTCGGTGATGGTCTTCAGCAGGTTCTCCGAGCCCACCCGGATCATGTCCAGAGTCCGGCGGATCTCCTCCGTCTCCACACCGGCGGCCCGCCCCTTCTGGCGGGCGTAGTTTTCCAGGACCCCGTTGATGGGACGGATGTACTTCTCCTGGAATCGGTCGATCCGGTGCCGGGCTTCCGGCCGGTCCTCCGCCGCCTTTACGGCCCGCTCCAGGTTGTCCCGGATCACTTCGGCGGTCTCCGCCAGTTCTCCCGGCAGTTCCCCTGAGACTTTCGCAAAGTCCTCCATAGCCGTGGTATCCTTTTCCTCCCGGCCCACGCCGGCCGCGTCACGGACCTCGTCATCGTAATACAGGGGATTGGTCCTGGGAATGTACATCTCGAAAGAGCGGACGGTGACGTTGAAGTTTCGGATGGCGCCCATGGGCAGGCCGTTTTCCTTTTCGATGTCCCGAAGGTATTCCTGGCTGTCGTCCATGGCCACCTCGAATTCGATGCCCCGGTCCTTTCGGATCTTGGGGAGCATCTTCTCGAAGCAGGCGCAGTGGATCCCGTTCATGTACACGTCGAAGCGGATGATGAATCCGGCCACCTGGCCCAACCGGTTGGTGGCCTGAAAGTGCACGCCAAAAGGATGCTCGATGACCTGCCAGCGGCCGTTCTCGAAGGTATCCTCCAGCATTTTCGTAAACTCGTTTTCCACGGCGAACTCGGTGGAGTCGATGAAGATGGCCCCCACCTCAAGCTGGCGGGAGATCTCCTTGTTGGTCCGGATGGTCCCGATCCGGTTTCTTACGTCTCGCTTCGTGCCACCCCATATGCCCAGGCCGATGACCAGGGCTCCGGCGGCGATCAATATCTCCAGCAAAGGCTCCCCCTTTCTGTCTGAAGACAACGGTTGCTCAATGTTCTGTCACGGCGCCTTTTTCCCCCGAGGGGATGGCCTCGCCCGCCTCTGCCTTTGGTCCGATGCCCATGGACAGGGCTTTCGCCGGGCAGACGTGGATGCACTCCCGGCACCGGATGCACTCGCAGCTGTTGGGGTTCTCCCGCGGGTCCACATCCATCTTACACGTACCGGCGCACCGGCCGCATCCCACGCAGGCCCTTTCGGAAAACCGCATCCGGATCAGGCTCACCTTCTGGAACAGCCCGTAGAACGCGCCCAAAGGGCAGACGTACTTGCAGAAGGGCCGGTAGATGAACATGGCGCTGGCCAAAAGAAGGGCCAGGAGGGACATCTTCCACCAGAAGAGTCCGCCCAGCACGCTTCGTATCATGTCGTCCAAAAGCACCAGAGGCACGCCCGCTTCCAGGGTGCCCGCCGGGCATACGTATTTGCAGAAGAAGGGTTCTCCCGCGCCCAGTTGGGTCCGGTAGACGAGGGGCAGTCCAAAGACCAGAATGGCCAGAACGGCATACTTCAGATACCGAAGGATCCGGTCCGGCTTTTCCGGGACGCGGAGCTTGGGCACCGGGATCCGGTACAGCAGCTCCTGGATCAGGCCGAAGAGGCAGAGCCATCCGCAGACGAACCGTCCCGCGATCAGGCCGATGAGGGCCAGATACCCGACGACGTAAAAGGCGAACTGCCGGGTCCGTCCGTCGAAAAGGTTCTGCATGGACCCGATGGGGCATGCGCCCAGTGCTCCCGGACATGAATGGCAGTTGAGCCCCGGCGCGCAGACCTGCTTCAGGCCTCCCGTGTAGATGGGCGGTCCCTCCGGCAGGAAGCCCTTGATGTATGCGTTGGCCAGAAAGCCTGTGGCTGCCTGGACCGTTTTTCTCCATGCTCCCGAGATCCTAGCCAAGACCGATACACTCCATGCAGATGGTGATCGCCTTGGAAAGGATCGCCGCTGCCTCGCCTCGAAGCAGGCCAAATACGACCATGGCCGCAGCCACCGGGATCATGATCAGCGTCACCTTTAACGGAATCTCTTTTCTCATCGGTCCTCCCTCTCCCGCTTTCCCGCCGGGGCTTCGGCGCTCGCGCTTCCCCTGCCTTTGCATCCGGCGGTTTCGTAGTTCCATTATACGGGACCTCCCCGGGAATGCAAGCCCCGG
>CADBQT010000029.1 GCA_902796875.1 uncultured Eubacteriales bacterium | reverse complement strand
CGGTGGAAGAAGATCTTCCCCGATCACCAGTACGACACCAACTACGGCCTCAGCGAGTCCATCGGACCGGGCTGCGTCCATCTGGGCGTGGAGAACATCGACAAGGTGGGCGCCATCGGCAAGGCCGGATACGGCTGGCAGACCAGGATCGTGGATCCGGAAGGCAAGGACGTGACGGAGCCGGGCAAGGTGGGTGAGCTGGCGGTCAAAGGCCCCGGCGTCATGACCTGCTACTACAACGACGAGGAGGCCACGGATGAGGTCCTCCACGGAGACTGGCTCTTTACCGGCGACATGGCGGAGACGGACGAGGACGGCTTCATCTATCTGGTGGACCGGAAGAAGGACGTGATCATCTCCGGCGGCGAGAACATCTACCCGGTCCAGATCGAGGACTTCCTCCGCAAGCACGACGACGTGAAGGACGTGGCGGTCATCGGCCTGGCGGATCCCCGTCTGGGTGAGATCGCAGCGGCCATCATCGAACTGAAGCCGGACAGGCATACCTATGAGGAAGAGATCGAGGAGTTCTGCCTGGATCTGCCCCGGTACAAGCGGCCGAGAAAGATCATCTTTGCCGACGTGCCCAGAAACCCAACGGGCAAGATCGAAAAGCCCCTCCTGCGGAAGATGTATTCCGCTGAAGGACTGGTTGCAAAGGAGATCGAAAAAGGGTAGAATACCCTCGCGAGTTATTGTTAAGCGATTAGAGAAAGGAAACGACGATGAAGTACGTATGTGACCTGTGCGGATGGGAATACGACGAAGAGAACGGATACGCCGATGGCGGGATCGCTCCGGGGACAGCCTGGGCCGACGTGCCGGAAGACTTCGAGTGCCCCCTGTGCGGCGCCGGCAAAGACGCATTCAGCGAAGACGAGTAATTCGATTCAAAAGCAAACAAACCCGCAGCAGCGAATCCGTTGCCGCGGGTTTTCGGTATTATCAAAGGAGGCATTATGCGGCTGATTTCATGGAACGTGAACGGGATCCGGGCGGCTATGGGCAAGGGATTTCTGGACTTTGCGCGGGAAGAATCCCCGGACATCCTCTGCATCCAGGAGACGAAGATGCAGGAGGGACAGGCCCAGGTGCCTCTGGAGGGCTACCATCAGTACTGGTGCTCCGCCGAGAAGAAGGGGTATTCGGGGACGGCGGTGTTCACCAGGGAGGAGCCTGTGGCGGTGACCTGTGGCATTGGCGTGGATGAACACGATCACGAGGGCCGGGTGATCACCGCGGAATTCGATAAATTCTATCTGGTCAACGTCTACGTGCCCAACGCCCAGAACGAGCTGAAGCGGCTGGATTACCGCATGCGCTGGGAGGACGATTTCCGGGCCTACCTGGAGAGCCTGGCAGAGAAAAAGCCGGTGATCACCTGCGGCGACTTTAACGTGGCTCACCAGGAGATCGATCTGAAGAACCCGAAGACCAACCGGCGGAATGCCGGCTTCACCGATGAGGAACGGGGGAAGATGACCGACCTTCAGGAGGCGGGATTCACCGACACCTGGCGGTACTTCTACCCGGACCTTGAGGGAGTCTATTCCTGGTGGAGCTACCGGTTCAACGCCAGGAAGAACAACGCCGGATGGCGGATCGACTACTTCCTGACCTCCAAAGAACTGGACGGGAAGCTGACGGGAGCGGAGATCCTGACGGACGTCTACGGCAGCGATCATTGTCCGGTGGTTTTGGAGATCGACATCTGAGGGAGCATCTATGCAGGGGACATTGGCCCAAGGGAAAAAACGAAAACAGGGCAAGCACCATCGGCGCATCATCGTGCCTCTGGTTTTGCTTGTGCTGATCCTGGGCATCGCCCTGGTGGTGTTCTGGTTTTACACCCGGCCGGAGCTGACCCTTGAGGGCGGCGAGGTGGTCATGAACCTGGGGGATGAGTACCGGGAGCCGGGCTATACCGCAAAGGCAAATGACGACGAGGATCTCACCGCCCGAGTCACCACCTCAAGCACGGAATTCGTCACGGCCGGCACCCACGATGTAGTCTACCGGGTGGCCGATGACGAGGGCCGGTATATCCGGGCCCATCGGAAGGTGAAGGTCCTGCCCAATACGGGACTGGAAAGCGGCGGCATCGTCATCTGCATGTACCACTACGTCTACGATGAAAACGATCCCCCCGACGACCTTCACCGGCGCTACGGAAACTACATCAGCAGCCAGGCCCTCACCGAGGAGATCCGGTGGCTCCAGTCGGAGAACTACTATTTCCCCACCTGGACCGAGGTCCGGGAGTTTACCGAGGGCAGGCGGATCCTTCCCGACAAGAGCATCGTTCTGACCTTCGATGACGGGGAGAAGGATACTCTGAAGCAGCTCATCCCCGT
>CADBQT010000028.1 GCA_902796875.1 uncultured Eubacteriales bacterium | reverse complement strand
CGGCCGGTATGCCCGCATTCCCGTCTTCGACTGCGACAGCCCGGCTCAGGCTTTTCAGGCCGTCCAGGATGCCTTTGCCTTCTCGGAAGAACACAAAACTCCGGTGATCCTTCGCTCCACGACCCGGGTCTGCCACGCCTGTGCGAACGTGGAGGTCCCCGACGAGTTTCCGACCCCTGAGTCAGGTGGCTTCGTCAAGGATCCCCGCTGGGTCATTTTCCCGGGACTGTCCTACCAGAACAAGAAAAAGATCGTTTCCAGAGAGCCTGAGTTCAGCCGGCTTTTCTCCCGGTATTCCGGAAACACTTTAGAGGGAAGCGGCTCCATCGGGATCGCCTGCGGAGGGATCAGCTACGCCTACGTGAAAGAGGCGATCCGCAGTTTGAACGGCGCTCAGACAGAGGGTCAGGCCCCGGCCGAGGGCGGCGGCGCAGAGGATCTCTTTACGGTCCTGAAGATCGCTACCCCCTACCCCTTCCCCTGTGAACTGGCGGGATCATTTCTCGGCGGTGTCCGGCAGGTCATCGTTTTCGAAGAGCTGGATCCCTTTATCGAGGATGAGCTGGCCCGTCTGATGGGACAGGCCCATTCGGATGAGTTTCCCCAGGTCCTGGGTAAACGCTCCGGGACTGTACCCGCTGCGGGAGAACTGAGCGCGGATATCGTCCGGGAGATCCTGGAGAAGCTGTTGGATGAAGACGGCGACCCCGATCGGGCTGACCTCGGAGAAGAATCCGAAATCGCCGAGGGCGGCGAAGGTCAGGATCCCCCGGTCCCCGATCTTCCGGTGCGGCCCCCTGTGCTCTGCGCGGGATGTCCCCACCGAGGCTCATTCTATGGGGTGAAACAGGCGGTGAGCAACGCCCTTTCCGGCCAAAACGGCAGTCAGGGATCTTTCAGCCAGGCCGTCTATCACGGAGATATCGGCTGCTACACTCTGGGTAACGCGGCGCCACTGAACATGGTGGACACCTGCCTTTGTATGGGCGCCGGGATCACCATGGCCCAGGGAATGAATCACGCCGATGAGAACACTCTGAACTTTGCCTTTGCGGGAGACTCCACCTTCTTCGCCAGCGGACTGCCGGGTGTGGTCAACGCCGTCTACAACCAGGCGGACATGATCCTCTGCGTCCTGGACAATTCCACCACGGCCATGACCGGCCATCAACCCCATCCCGGCATGGGCGTCACCATGATGGGCGAAAAGGTCACACCGGTGGACATCGAAAAAGTGCTGGAAGGGATCGGCGTCCCCTGGATCCGCACAGTGGATCCTCTGGACCTGCCCGCAACCGTGAGCACGGTGGAGGAAGCCATCGGAGAAAAGGGCGTCCGGGCCATCATTTTCCGCTCGCCCTGCATTGCCCTGTTCAAATCCGACGCCCTGTGCCGGATCGAATCCGACCGGTGCGTGGGCTGCATGAAGTGCATTCGGGAGATCGGCTGTCCCGCCATGGCTCCGGAAAAGGCCGGGGAGCCGGACGGTCGGGAGGCGGCCGCATCTGCCCGGCAGAAGGTGACCATCGATCCGGCTCTCTGCAACAGCTGCGGACTTTGCCGGTTCCTGTGCCCCACCGACTGCATAGAAAAGGAGGTGCGCTCATGACCTCAATGGAAAAGAACGCCTTACGGGAAAATACGCCTCGGCCTGACGGGCAGATCCCTCTTCGCAGCTGCCTGCTCTGCGGTGTCGGCGGACAGGGAACCGTCCTCGCCTCCCGGCTCATCGCAGCCGCGGCCATGAACAAAGGCCTTGCGGCGGAGACGGCGGAGACCATCGGCATGGCCCAAAGAGGGGGCTCCGTGGTCAGCCACGTCCGGATCGGATGCGACATACCCTCCCCCATGATCCCCACAGGCGGAGCGGATATCCTCCTGGGTTTCGAACCGGGGGAAGCCGCGGCCTGTCTTTCTTACCTTAAGCCCGGCGGCACCATCATCGTCAGCCGGCAGGAGATCACGCCGATCACGGCGGCTCTGGGTGCCAGCGGATACCGGGGAGAAGACTGCCTTTCCTATCTCAAGGCCCGGGTGCCGGATTGCCATGTTCTCGACGGGGAAGAGATCTGCCGGACCTGCGGCTCGCCCAAAGTCCTGAACGTGGCTCTCGTCGGTGCGCTATGCGCCAGCGGCGCCATGGACCTTTCTCTGGAGGAAGCCCGGCAGGCCCTGAAGCAGCGACTGAAGCCGGGGCTTCTGGAGATGAACCTTAAAGCGCTGGACCTTGGGGCCCAGGCGGTTGATTTCCCCCAGCGGTAAAGATAGAATGTAGGAGTCAGATCATTTCCGAAAAGGAGACTACGCCTTGAATATGAATAAAACCACAATGAACAAGATCCGGCG